>JBDTEK010000071.1:0-4725 GCA_039922575.1 Ginsengibacter sp. | reverse complement strand
CTTGTTTGCAGAATTACGAGTAAAATTGATGATTCCAATCAGGACGTTTTATTGGACGATTGGGAAAAATCAGGGTTAAAATTAGCATCTGTTGTGCGCGTGCATAAAATGGCAACTTTAGAAAAAGAATTAGTCGAAGCGCAAATAGGAAAAGTTAGTGAGACAGTAAAATTGAGGATAAAAACAATACTGGGCGATCTGACGAATAAAAATTAATCCGTGGCCTACCACTGTTATTTTGCCGAGTCAAAATGATCAAATTATTGTAATCCTTTAATAAGAATAATAGCCAATGGAAAGCTAGATTTTATTAATGCAACATTCTCCGGAATACGTACAGATTTACCAGTCACAAAAAAGCACTATTGATTTAGAAGTATAAAAATAATTAAGCAAAATTGATCTTTCAATTTTAAAAAAACAATGGATTATAATCTTAATATAGAGCATAAAACTTCCACGAAAGCAGCGTTTAAAAAAATGCTTCAATTCATGAAAGATGAAAAAAGGAATTTAATAATCGCTTTCATCGTGATGGCGTTGAATTCCGGAATTTCGATGCTTACCCCCTATTTAATCGGTTATACAATTGATCATTATATTCAGACAAAACTTTACCGCGGATTAATCACTTTCACCGGGATTTTATCAGGGCTTTATATTATTTCTGCAGCCACAGATTATTTACAGACAAAAATAATGGGCAGCATCGGCATCCGTATGTTATTCAGCTTGCGCAATGCCGTCTTCAATAAAATACAGGGATTGCCTATTGCATTTTTTAATCAAAATAAGGCAGGTGACCTAATTTCAAGAATTAATAATGATACCGATAAAGTGAATCTGTTCTTTTCTCAATCACTTATGCAATTTGTTGACAGCATTTTCACGATGCTGGGTGCAGCCATTTTTCTTTTAGCGATTCATGTAGAACTGGGCGCTGCTGCGTTGTTACCAGCGGTGTTCATTTTAATTTTTGTAAACATAATTTCACCCCTCGTGAAAAAAAAGAACGCATCAAGCTTGAAAAGTACCGGTGGTTTAAGCGCAGAAATTCAGGAAAGCCTGGGGAACTTTAAAACGATCATTGCTTTTAACCGGAGGGATTATTTTCGGAAAAAATTTGATTCGGCAAATACTAACAACTATAAAGCTGCTGTAGGCGCTGGTTTGGTAAATAATATTTTCGTTCCGGTGTTCACTTTGTTCTCTAACATGGCGCAATTGATCGTTCTCGCTTTTGGAATTTATTTAATCTCAATAGGAAATTTTACCATTGGATTATTAATCAGTTTTATCGCTTATGTACAATATTTCTATCAACCCTTAAGGCAACTCGCCTCGCTTTGGGCAACCTTTCAAACTGCTATGGCAGCGTGGGACAGAATATCAATCATCTTAAATTTAGAATCCGACCTTCCACAGAAAATTGAAACCAATTCCAACCATTTTCCCAATTCATCATTATTAGATTTCAAGAACGTTTCTTTCCAATATCCCAATGGGAAAAAAGTTTTGCATGATATTAATTTTAAATTGGAGCAGGGAAAAACCTACGCATTTGTGGGGCCAACTGGTGGCGGAAAAACAACTACCGCTTCTTTAATTTCAAGGCTGTACGATCCTTCGGAAGGAGAGGTTTTATTAAATGGAAACGATTTACGAACGTACGCTTCGGAAGACCTGAGTAAAAAAATTGGCTTCATCTTACAAGAACCTTTTTTATTTAATGGTACAGTGCGTGATAATATTTTGTATGGAAATGAAGCACATAAACTGCTCGATAAAGAACAATTAAATAAGGTGCTTACCGAAGCGGATCTGAAAGATCTAACTGATAGATTTGAAAACGGTTTAGAAACAAAGATCGTATCAGGCGGCGATTCTATGAGTCTCGGAGAAAAACAGCTAATTGCTTTTATAAGGGCAGTCTTACGTAAACCTGATCTATTGATTTTGGATGAAGCCACTGCCAATATTGATACCATCACCGAAAAATTATTAGAAGATATTTTATTAAAATTACCTGCCACTACTACCAAAGTGATCATTGCTCACCGGCTTAATACAATTGAAAATGCAGATGAAATTTTCTTTGTGAATTCAGGAGAAGTTACTCCTGCCGGAGATTTCGATAATGCTTTAAAATTATTATTAGAAGGAAAAAGAGAAAGCTAAAAAATCCAATAAAAAATCAAAGATGGCTTCTCACCCTGTTGTCAAAATAGATTCTTCGTTTATATACAATTTTCACTTTCCTCATATCTTTATGCAACGGATTTATTACATAATTAATTTCCTCAGGCAATAGTACACATGGTACTGCTATTATCAGGTTTATTTTATCGTTGACAAATTTATCTCCGAGCCGTTTTGTGATAGGACGCGCGTCCCGTGTATCCCAGTTACCGGGTAAGGAAGACGATAAAATCTGTATAGGAACAATGTTGTCGGGAACAGATAAAGTAATCAGTTGATAAACGTTCGCATTCAACATTTTGGCAGGCGTGTGTGCCAGTGTTTCTAACAATGCCATTGACCTGGTACCTGAAGCATAGAGTGCGAAAACTCCTTCGCTGTTCCAGCGCCCTCCATAAAGCCGGGATCCGTTTCCGCTTAGATCATCAGCAAATCGTTCCTGTGCTACCCGGAATATTTCCATTAAAAATAGTTCTACTGTTTAAGAATAAACACCCTGCTCCAATCGGCCCAGCAATTTAGTAACCATCTGAATGCCGAAAGTAGTGTCTAAAAAATCCAGAGGCGTTTTATTTCCAAGAGCAACAAGCGGGCTATGAAGCCATTCAGCAAAAGATTCCTTATCGCCAATCACCGATATGCCTCGTTGGGCAAACGCAGCTAATTCCAAAACCTTTTCTGTTTTTAGAGTATCAAGAAGATCATCATTATCCTTTCGCTGAATATTACGGTAGGAAGAATGTAAAAGCCCGCTCAATGTTTCCATCGTAATTCCAAGATAATCTGCCAGGAATTTTAATGTTGATTTTTTAACTCCTGTGCGGGAAAGTTCAATCAAATCTAAAGTTCCTGCCAATGATTTCTTTACCGTTTTATTGCCTCCCAAAATCACACGAAGTGTCTCATACTGAACAGCCGCTTCTTCTGCCATAGAAGCCGTGTCCGGTCCAAAATTGTATGGGTTTATTTTTTTTGATTTAGTATCCATTTTTTTCTTTCTATAAAAATACGACATTTTGGATAATAAAAAACAGTTTTGTCATAAACCAATCTTGCAATTTAAAAATATAATTCCGTCCTTATAATTTTCGGATTTATAAGAAAAAAAGTGCTACTCATCTAATTCACCTACCATCGCTTCAGAAAGAAGTGCTATTGGATCTTATGTAAAAAATAAATATTACTAAAAGGAGAAAGCGATCTCGCAATTTTGTTTAGCAGTCGCTCCTGTAGTGATGTCGAAGATAACGATGATTAGGATTTTCTGTTACACATACAACTAACAGATACGGATTCTAATTTGTTAATCCTGAAATATAATTCCCTAATTCTTCCAGCACTTCTTTTTTTCTTCTTCTTGATACTTCCACTATTGTACCGTCTTTCAAAATAATATTATTGGTTTGAGAAGTAAACCCTGATACAAAATCTGCATTTACCAAATGAGATTTATGAACGCGTATAAACTTGTGAGGAATTAATATTTCTTCATACTCTTTAATCGTTTTGGAAGTAGTAATAGAGTGGTAATTGGAAAAATAAAATTTGGTATAATTGCTCATTCCTTCGCAACGGATAATATCTTGAGGTAAAAAAAACTGCAAGCCGGTTATTGTTGGTAAAGCTAACTTATGATTAGCCAAATTTTGTTGTTGCATGTTATACAACAGGTTTTTTACAGCAGCATTTTTATTTTGGTTAATTATCTTTTTTTCGAGAAAGCGGTTAAAAGTTTCACGAAGTTCATCAGCATCTATAGGCTTCAATAAATAATCAAGCGCACTGAATTTGATCGCCTGTATAGCGTATTTATCGTAAGCAGTAGTAAAAACAATATCAAAAGAAATTTCGGAAAGCGATTTTAATAATTCAAATCCATTTTGAAAAGGCATTTCAATATCCAGAAAAATGATATCCGGTTGAAAATCAATTATCAATTGTAAAGCCTCAACCGGGCTGGTGGTAGATTCTACGGAAGTTATTTCGGGTAAATAACGCTCTATCATTAAACTCATTACGTTCACGGCTACCTGTTCATCATCTATAATAATCGCCTTTATCATCCAGTAAAAATAAGAAGTTTGATTTTTTCTGCCTTATTTATTTACTATTTTAAAGTTAGTAAGTCAAAGGAAGACTTATTAATACTGTTGTGCCGCTTACTTCATTTGTATGATTCCTTACATCTGCTATTTCAATTAAAACATCTTTCCCAAATTGTTGCCTTAGTACTTCAATTTTATCTTTTACCAATTGCATCCCCTTTGATTCGTGTTTAATATTCAAAGATTTAGACTCCTTTATTTCCCCGGCTTTTTGGCGGCCAATTCCATTATCTGTTATCTCACAGACCAAAGCCTGCTCATTTAGCAAACTAAATTTTATATCAACTTTCCTATTCCCTTCTTTGTGCATTAATCCGTGCCAGATAGCGTTTTCAACGAAGGGCTGAACCATCAGATTGGGAATTTTTATTTCATCCAGATCAAGATTTTCATCTGAATAAATATGGTACTCAAAAGATTC
>JBDTEK010000070.1:0-7228 GCA_039922575.1 Ginsengibacter sp. | reverse complement strand
CGCACCTACAACCGAATGATTTCCGACCGTTATTCCCTGTTTTATTGTGGCTCCAATTGATATGGCAGAGAATTCTCCAATGGTCACATTACCACCAGTGGTAACATTTGGCGCCAAACTTGAAAATTTTTGCATTTTACTATCGTGGTCAATACTTGCTTTTGTATTGATAATTGTAAAATCCTCAATCGAAGTATCACTATTAACGATTGCGCCGGCCATTATCGCTACACCTTTTCCAATTTGAACATTTTTCGCTATTTGGGCAGAAGGATGTATAGCAGAAGCAAAGTCAATATTTGGAATAATATTCAATATTCTGTTCATAACTTTTTGTCTAATCCAGTTATCACCAATTGCGATAAACATTTTTAAATTTGGATTCTTAATAAGTAAGTCAGGTAAAGTTTCTTCTTTGCCAACTACCTTATATCCTAATGTTTCTTCTCCTATTTGCCGGGAAGCATCTAATAAACCAATTATTTCATACTTTCCTTCTTTTTCAAAAATGTCAATGATGACTTTTGAGTGCCCTGAAGAACCTACAATTAGAACTTTCTGTTTATTCATGTCTGTTAATCTTTTTTAATGGCTTACAATGCCCAAATGTTGAGTACCACATAGTCTATAATCAAAATAATTGTCCGGCCATCAATAGCGACCAGGATTTATTGTGCTGAACTGAAGATTCCTTTGAGACAAGATTGCTTTCGAATTCCTTTTTACTAATAATCTTTTGGTCGAATAATTTCCTTTTGCTTTCTTGAATTTTTTCTATTACCTGCTGGTTTTCTAACCAGTCTTTTTGCGGTGGCTCGTATCCGATTTTATCTTTTCTCCACACAATTTGTTTTGGCAATACATCGCTGAAAGAACTTCTCATTATCCACTTTGTCCATCCATTGTTTATCTTAAAATAAGGTGGAAGTGTAAAAACAAATTCTACCAGTTCATGAAAAAGAAACGGTAGACGTACCTCCCTGCTATGCGCCATACTGTTTCTGTCGGCATAGCGAAGCAAAGTCTGAAGGCCACCATTAAAAATGCTTTGATGCAAAATTCCATTTAAATCCCCGGAATGATGCTCAGATACCAAATCTTTTGCGTGGTAGGCATCATAAAATTCGCTTGAAAAGATGGGCGAGGTTTTGTGATTGTAATAATTTAAGATCTTTTTTAATGGTTTTACCGCACCCGGTATTTTTGAACGTATTAAATATTTTAAATCCTTTTTCATTATTGGATTAATAAGATTCTGTCTGTGCAGATCCTTATATTCCCTGTGCTGTGCTGAGTACCTTCCGGGAAAATTTATTTTTAAGTCATTAAAAAACTGAGTGTAATAGGAGTGGTAACCGGCTAAATATTCATCGGCACCCTGTCCGTCTAAAAGAACAGTTACCTTATTTTCTTTTGCGAGTTGCATTACGCAATATTGGATGTAAATGCTGGCGCTTCCGAAGGGCTCTTCCTGGTGGTAGAATAACTTTTCCATTACATTGATAATTCCATTAGCATCCGGAGTGGTGAAATGAGGAGCTACCTTAGTTTTAGCAACGATAAAATCTATGTACTTCCGTTCATCTTTTGCAAAGCCAGGAAAAACTGCTGAAAACGTGTTTTGCAGTTGCAAAGTGTTTTTTTTCAGCTTATCTATTACACATACAACCAGGCTACTATCCAATCCGCCACTGAGGCTGCTTCCTACGGTTACATCGCTTCTAAGGCGCCTTTTAACGGAGGTATAAAACAATTCACGAAATCTTTCCTGTGCATCTGGTTCAGTTATCGAATAATCAATGTTTTTATAATTAATTTGATAGTATTTGGTAATAGATAAAGTAATATCATTCACCGTTAATTTCAGGTAATGGCCATGGGGCAGGCTATAGCAATGGTTGAAAAATGTTTCGCTCAAATCATTAGGATTTTGTACTTCTCCATAACTCAGATACATAAATAGCATCCTGTTATTTACTTCTTTGGGGATGCCGGCAGCCCATAGACACTTCATTTCACTGCCAAATAAAAAATATTCCCCCGATTTATAAGCGTAAAAAAATGGCTTTTCACCAAATCGGTCTCTTGCCGCAAAGATTTCATTACTTTCTTTATCATAAATTACAAATGAAAACATGCCATCAAATAGCTCCAGGCAATTCTCTTTTTCTTTATCGTACAGAGCCATGATAACCTCGGTATCACTTTCGCTCCTAAATTGATAACCCTGTTTGAGGAGCGATTCCTTAAGTTCTATATAATTGTAAATTTCCCCATTAAAAATAATAGTGTATTTATTCAGGTAATGCATGGGTTGGCTGGCATTACAGCTTAAATCAATAATAGATAAGCGCCTGTGGCCAAGGCCGACATTTTCCTGCTCATTTATCCATTGTCCCTCTCCATCAGGCCCACGATGAGAAACAGCGTCCGTCATGCTTTTAAGCCGTTGAACAGACACTTCATTTTTATCAATTGATACTATGCCTGCGATACCACACATCTTCGGATACTATTTTATTTTCCTACTTCTTAGGTTAGTTTTCACAATTATAGTTGGGAATATACCAATAATTTTTTCAATTAAGATAAGGTTAACTCAATTTATAATTCCTTATTTGATGTACCAATTCTATCGCCTTTTTCGTTTCAGAAATTGAAAATCCTCTGCCCGCGATAATTTCCGCATAAGATTGTGTGTGTAATTCAGTAAAACCATCGCTAAATTCAAACGATTCGCCATCAATATTTAAAGTACGGTAGGTTCGCTTTCCGGCATCTTTTATTTCCTGAGGTAATGAATTGGCATCTATACTCAGCATCCAGTTTACCGAAGCTTTTTTCAGTTCCAAATGGCCTGAAGCAGATTGCGGAGAATGTGCGGTTACTGTATTTTCCGTTACATCTCCAAATATCCACATCAGCATATCGAAAAAATGAACGCCAATGTTGGTAGCAATGCCGCCGCTTTTTTGAAGGTCTCCTTTCCAACTGGCATTGTACCAATGGCCACGGCTGGTAATGTAAGTCAATTCTATCTGATGTTTTTTACCTTCAGGCAAAGAGTCTATTTTTTCTTTTAATGCTTTTATGGCAGGATGAAGCCTTAGCTGTAGGATGGTATAAATATGATTCCCCGTTTCTTTTTCAATTTCCATTAAAGCATCAATATTCCACGGATTCAGCACGACGGGTTTCTCGCATATAACATCGGCGCCTATACGCAATCCAAATCGAATATGCGCATCGTGCAAATAATTAGGGCTGCATACGCTTACATAATCAGTCTTAATTCCGTTCCGCTTCAATTTTTCCATGTGCCTGTCGAAACGTTCAAACTCAGTGAAAAAATCAGCTTCAGGAAAAAAGCTGTCTAAAATACCCACTGAATCGTGTTTGTCTAAAGCTGCCAGTAAATTATTACCGGTATCCTTTATCGCCCGCATATGGCGCGGCGCAATGTACCCTCCTGCACCAATCAACGCAAAATTTTTCATTAACTATTTTATTCTTTTTACTGTGTTATTTTCCAATAAATACTCTTGTTTACTTTCAGGGCAAATCGCCCTATTTTCCGTATTAAAATTTAACTTGTGGCCGTACTCACTCATCCATCCTTTTTGCCTTCCCGGATTACCTGTTATTAGTGCAAAAGCGGGCACATCTTTAGTAACTACCGCTCCGGCACCTATGAATGCGAATTCGCCAATAGTGTTTCCGCAAATAATGGTCGCGTTAGCGCCGATGCTGGCTCCTTTTTTTATTAGCGTTTTTTTATATTCCTGTTTTCTGCTAATGGCGCTCCTGGGGTTAATTACATTAGTAAGTACCATACTCGGGCCTAAGAAAACATCATCTTCGCAAATAACTCCCTCATAAATACTTACATTATTTTGCACCCTTACGTTATTACCAAGAACTACTTTGGGCGAAACTACTACGTTTTGACCCAGATTACAATTTTTCCCGATTACAGAACCGGACATCACGTGGCTGAAATGCCAGATTTTGGTGCCATCACCAATTATACAATCGTCATCAATAATTGAAGAAGGATGAACATAATAATTCATAATACTTTTTTATTTTTCAATATTTTTCAGATATTCCCCGTAGCCACTTTTTTCAAATTTTTTCGCGAGAATATTTAATTGTTCTTTATTAATAAAATGCATTCTGTATGCAATTTCCTCAAGGCATCCCACTTTAAATCCCTGCCTTTTTTCTATCACTCTCACAAATTCAGACGCATCATGCAATGAATCAAAAGTACCGGTATCTAACCAGGCAAAACCCCTGTTGAGTACGGCAACCTTCAATTTTTTATCTTCAAGATATTTACGGTTTATATCAGTAATTTCATACTCTCCCCTTGGCGAAGGGGCAATATTTTTTGCAATTTCTACTACTGTATTATCGTAAAAATATAATCCCGGAACAGCATAATTAGATTTCGGATCCGAAGGTTTTTCTTCAATGCTTATTGCATTAAGATCACCATCAAATTCCACCACGCCATATCGTTCAGGGTCTATTACCGGATATGCAAATATAACAGCACCATCAGGATTGGCGGATTTTTGTAATAAATTGGAAAAACCGCTTCCGTAAAAGATATTATCTCCTAAAACTAATGCCACTGAATCCTTTCCAATAAAATTTTCGCCAATTACAAAAGCCTGTGCAAGCCCGTTTGGTTTCTCCTGTACCTGGTATTGAATATGGCATCCCCATTGGCTTCCATCACCAAGCAGCCGGATAAATTGTTGTTGGTCTTCTGGTGTGGTGATTATTAAAACTTCTCTGATACCGGCCAACATTAAAGTAGAAAGTGGGTAATAGATCATCGGCTTATCATAAATAGGCATCAACTGTTTACTGATTCCCATGGTAATAGGATATAACCTTGTTCCACTGCCGCCTGCGAGAATAATTCCCTTCATTAATTTTTATTTTATGTTTAAAGTTTTAAAACCGAAAAACCTAAGCCTTAACATTTTCTAAATCTTTTTAAACTGTATCTGAATCACTATAACTAAAAAACCAATCTTTTATATTATAAATATTTTCTGCTGGAACAATGTTTAATGATTTAACAATTATTCCTAATTTTTGAGGTCTTATTTTTTCAGGAAATTTAAAAAATCCTGCTTTTCGATGGCAAAAATAATTAAATGAATGCGGGAAGCACCATGCAAGAATTAAATCGGCTTTATTCATTTTTAAAACTTTAGAGCAAAACTTCAAAAGTTTATTTCCGGCAGCTTCATTTTCAGGATTAAATAATATTTCCATAAGATAGCCGATCTTTCCACCGTGCTTATTCTTTAATGCAAAGATTACAATTCCTTCTAAAACTCCATTTTCATAAAATCCATACCGGGAATAATCTTCTCCGGGCTTTTCCACATACCTCCAGTTCATATATGCTGCATCCCTGTTAATTCCTATTGTTATTTTTTGAACCACTTTTGCCCATAATTTATCATAATCCTCCTGAAATCTGCTAATGAATTTAATAGAAGTATTATTCTTAAATGAAAGTTCTTTAGTAGCATCAATTTTACAATTTATTTCCTGGGGTTCAATTGGAGCCCCTCTTTTAAAAAATTTCTTAACTACGTAAGATATTCCCATTGGCTTAATTAGGAAAGGAACTTCCCCAAAATAAGTGAATGCTAATTTATGTATATAATTATGTAGGGCCTCTTCGTTGGGAATACCATAAACCAATTGATAATTGAGCGCCTTGGAGTCTTTTTCAACATTGTATACTAAAGTGTAAAATAGTTTTTTATAGCGGTGATTACTATGTGTAAGTGCGTCAATTAACTGAATAGAAAGTATAACCTGATCTTTGTAAACCATATTAACAGGTATGGCTCCTAAAATTGCCGCTACTTCATTTGTTTTTTTATGAATAGCAAAAAAGAGAATGTTGGTATGATATAAATTTTGCTGATGTACCCATTGCAAGCCTTCGAGATTACGATCAAACCCATGCAATGAAAAAATCTCTTTTACCTTCTGCAATTCAGCATCATTTGCGGTAGATTTCACTATACTATATTCCTGTAGATCTTGCATAATACCATGGTTCTCTGAGTTAGTTTCCATAAAGTTTTTCATAATAATTCTTATATGAGCCGCTTGTTACATCATTGAGCCATTTTTCATTGTTTAAATACCAATCTATGGTTTTTGATAATCCTTCTTCAAATTGAAGTGAAGGCTTCCATCCCAGTTCATCTTTTAATTTTGAAGCGTCTATTGCATAGCGAAGATCGTGCCCGGCTCTGTCTTTGACAAAAGTAATGAGCTTTTCGGATGCTCCTTTTTGGCGGCCCAATTTTTCATCCATCTGCCTGCAAAGTTCTTTAATGATATTAATATTTGCCCATTCATTGTGGCCACCAATATTATACGTTTCACCCACTCTGCCATTATGAAATATAGTGTCAATAGCGTTCACGTGATCTTCCACATAAAGCCAATCGCGCACATTTAAACCTTTCCCATAAATTGGCAGCGGTTTATTATTAATAATATTATTGATGCAAAGAGGAATTAATTTTTCAGGGAAATGAAATGGGCCATAATTATTAGAGCAATTTGAGATAATTACCGGCAACTGGTATGTATGAAAAAACGCCCTTACAAAATGATCGGAAGAAGCTTTTGACGCTGAATATGGACTTCGCGGGTCATAAGGCGTTTCCTCAGTAAAAAAACCTGTTTCGCCAAGGCTTCCATAAACTTCATCTGTAGAAATATGATAAAACAGTTTGCCTTCATAATTCTCTTTCCACGCTTCTTTTGCAACCTGTAACATAGATGCAGTACCTAATACATTTGTTTTTACAAACGCCAGCGGATCAGAAATAGAACGGTCAACATGGCTTTCAGCAGCACAATGAAGCACTCCTGTAAAATGATACTTTTCAAATAAAGAGGTAACCAGCTTAATATCCTCAATATCGCCTTTTACAAAGGAATAATTTGGCCTATCCTGAATATCTTTCAGGTTCTCAAGATTTCCCGCATAAGTGAGTTTATCAAGGTTCACTATTTGGTATTCAGGATATTTATTTACAAACAGCCTGGTGAGGTGTGAACCGATAAAACCTGCACCACCAGTAATTAAAATAATTTTTTGCATTATTTCATCCTTTTTTTAAAGGCTGCAAAAATATAATATTAATTGGTTAAATATTGCAAAGCCAAATTG
>JBDTEK010000069.1:0-20958 GCA_039922575.1 Ginsengibacter sp. | reverse complement strand
TAGATTTAGACTATAGTCAAAGAATAGGACTACAATTTATCCAGATGAAAATGGATCTTGAAAAATTGTTAAACATCAAGGTTGATCTGGTTTCCTCAAAGGGGATGTCAAAATATATAAAACCAATGGTGGATAGTAAAAAACTACTGATTTATTCGAAGTGAGTTAGATGATAAAATAAAACTGAAGCATATCTTAGGTGAAATTGAAGAAATTAAAAGATATTTATCAGAAGTAAATTTCCCTGGCTTTCTCGAAACTCAATGATGAGGTTTGCATGCATTAAGCAAATGGAAATTATTGGGAAGCAATTGATGCTGAAATTAAGTTGCTTTGAGTTTTGAGCTCCTGTTTTAAAATTGTCCCATTAAATTGAGATTGTCGACCATGAAGAATGAAAGCTATTTTTTGAAAGTAATGAATCCAAAAAAGTAAATGAAAATTCAATACTGTTCCGATCTGCATTTAGAATTCCGCGAGAATAAGAGCTTCCTGAAGGAGCATCCTATTGAGCCAATCGGAGAAATTTTAATGCTGGCAGGCGACGTGGTTCCGTTTGCTTTCATGGAAAAGAACAAAGACTTTTTCAGTTATATTTCAGATCATTTTCGAAGTTCTTACTGGATGCCTGGCAATCATGAGTACTACCATTCCGATATTAGTAAGAGGTCCGGAACGCTTAACGAAAATATTAGAACCAATGTGCATCTTGTAAATAATATTGCTATTGAAAAAGAGGCTACCCGTTTTGTTTTTTCTACGCTTTGGTCTAAAATAAATCCTGACAATAAATGGTACATTGAAAAAGGGGTGAGTGATTTTGAGTTTATCAAATACAAGGGTTACCGGTTTTCTATTGATAGGTTTAATGAATTGCATGAGGAGTGCCTGCAATTTCTGACAAAAGAACTGCAAGTTGGCAGTGTGGGTAAAACGATAGTAGCCACACATCACGTGCCCACTTATTTAAATTATCCGGATAAATATAAAGGAAGTGATTTAAATGAAGCTTTTGTGGTAGAACTGGCCGCCCTCATCAAGTCCAATGGTCCTGATTACTGGATATACGGGCATCATCACCATAATACGCCCGAATTTAAAATTGGCAATACCACGATGCTCACTAATCAATTAGGATATGTGCGGCAAAATGAACAAAAGGGTTTTAGGACAAACGCCATTATTCAAATATAAAAAGTGAGAAGTAAGGGAATGTAAAATAAATAATTTTTCCTGCAAGTTTTTGCCTTCTTTTATTTGAAATTACTGGGAATTTGTTTAATCTGTGCAATGGCATGATTATGGTGCCATAAAAGTTTACACGTCTGCCTTATGAAATGAAGCCCAACATTTTTATTAAATTGTATTCAAATGCTCAAAAAATACTACAAGTTATTTTTACCTATTTTTCAAATGAGAAATAGAGAACAACAAAATGTATTAGGTTGTATCACACTACTTTTTATTTTCTCTTTTATGGTTACAAATGAAGTGTCTGCGCAAAAGCCTGACAATAAAAGAATTTGGTGGAAAGAAGCAGTTGTCTATCAGGTGTACCCAAGAAGTTTTAAAGATACAGATGGCGACGGCGTTGGCGATCTGAAAGGAATTATTTCAAAATTAGACTACATAAAAAGCCTTGGAATAGATGTGGTGTGGCTTAACCCTATTTACAGCTCGCCCAATGTTGACAATGGTTATGACATAAGTGATTATGAAAATATCATGAAAGATTTTGGCACCATGGAAGATTTTGATGCCATGCTTAAAGGTATGCATGAAAGAAAAATAAAACTGGTGATGGATCTTGTAGTGAACCATAGCAGCGATCAGCATAAATGGTTTTTGGAATCAAGAAAATCAAGGACAAATCCTTATCGTGATTACTATCATTGGTGGGATGCAGAAAGAGGAAAGCCTGCACACCGTTTTAGTTTTTTTGATGTGAATGGAAGCGCCTGGAAATACGATAGCTTAACGAACGCTTATTATCTCCATTATTTTGCGCAGCAACAACCGGATCTGAACTGGGAAAATCCAAAAGTTAGAAAAGAAGTGTATGACATGATGAATTTTTGGTTTAAAAAAGGCGTGGATGGCTTTAGAATGGATGTTATTTCCGCTATTGCAAAAGACACTACGTTTCCTGAATTGCCTGGGAAATATCACGGCGATTATGTGGCCTATTATGCTGACGGCCCACATCTGCATGATTATTTAAAAGAAATGAATGAGCAAGCACTAAGTAAATATGATGTAATGTCTGTGGCTGAAGGCTTAGGCGTTACCACAGCTACAGCTCATAATTTCGTTGATCCTGATCGCAAAGAATTAAATATGCTTTATCATTTTGAAGGAATGGGAATTGGCTATTTGCCGGGACAATTTAAGCACATGGATCCCAAAGGATACAGTCTCATTGAATTTAAAAGAGTGTATAGCAAATGGGATAGTGTTTTTGCAAAAAAAGGATGGGGAACTGTTTATTTGGGTAATCATGATCAGCCAAGAATGGTGAGCCGATGGGGAAATGATTCTCCTGAATTTCGCGAAGCTTCTTCAAAGCTGCTGACCACTTTTATACTATCCATGCGGGCCACTCCGTATTATTATTCCGGAGATGAATTGGGTATGAAAAATATAAGGTTTGACAGCATAAAAGATTACCGCGATATCGAAACTATAAATAGATACAAAAAAATAAAAGAAGAAGGAGGCGATCTGGACTACTTTATGGAAGGCCAAAAGATTTCTGCAAGGGATAATGGACGCACTCCGTTTCAATGGAACGATTCAATGAATGCAGGATTTACAACCGGCACGCCGTGGTTAAAAGTAAATCCGGATCATCAATTTATTAATGTTGCCGCAGAGGAAACAGATCCTAATTCGACTTTAAATTATTTCAAAAAAATGGTAAGGCTGCGCAAAGCATTGCCGGAACTGGTTTACGGCGCTTATAGGTTGATTGATGAAGACAATAAGCAAGTGTATGCCTATACCCGCATTCTTGATGATAAAAAAGTTGTGGTGATTATGAATTTTTCCAACAACGATGCGAGTTTTGTTCTTCCGGATTCAGTTGGAAAAGTGAGTGATATTTTGATAAATAATTTGAATGATACTAAAATAAATAATGGGAAATTTGATTTAAAGCCTTGGCAGGCAATGATTGTAAGGCTTAAATGATTTTAAAACTTTGCGAATTCTTTCAAATTCGCAAATAAAAAAAGGAGAATCTCATTTTATCTGCTACCATTTTATTTCGGATAATCCACTCCTTTTGAGAGACCAAGGCGTAAGAAAAAATAGTTCAGTTATTTTCTTCAAATTTTAGTCTACGATGAATGTATGAGGTTCGGCCAAAACGAAGTCAATGGTTTGAATTTTTAAGGGCTATTCCCGTACCCCGGTTTCTGAAAAGATTATTTTTATACTTCGCAAAGAACATAACAGTGAATGATTTTATCGGTCGGGACGCCTTCTTCAACGGCCTGAACGATCGTGGTTCCAAATGGTTCAAACCGCCGAAGGTTTCCGGCATGCTCTTAATAAAACTCACTTCTATTCAACTAAATTATTGATTGCTACCGATGAGGAAATAGTATATACAATTAAAAATTATAGCTGTAATTGACAATAAGTAGGTCAGCCGATATAACACTAATTTACCCTTTGTGCAGTAGGTATTTCGAGATAAACCTGGTATTATCCATAACTGTTACTGATTAAATCAACCTTGAAAATTCTCTTTCTAAATAAAAAAGAAAGCCTTTAGAGAAGAACAAAATATAAAGGCCAATCGAAAACGAATCCTTATCAATTATTTCTTATTATCTACTTACCTCAAACATTGAACTACTCCCTATATTTGTAAAAATCAAACTAAAATTATCAGTACTATTGTCTCCATATTAAGCAGTCCTATTGAATACTTAAAAGGAGTAGGTCCTGTAAAAGGCGATCTTTTAAAAAAAGAAGCTGGTATTTTTATTTTCAACGACTTACTTGAATATTTTCCTTTCAGGCATATTGATCGCACAAAAATTACAGCCATCAGAGATATTCATTCTGACTCAGATTATGTGCAGGTAATGGGCAAAATATCTTCAATAGAAATATTGGGTGAAAAATATGGAAGGCGGCTCGTAGCTACACTTAATGATGGAACTGGTGAGATGGAGTTGGTTTGGTTTCAAGGAATCAGTTGGATTGAAAAATTACTTCACTCCGGAGCTAAATATCTTGTTTTTGGCAAAGCGGGCTTTTTTATGAATTCACCGCAGATTTCGCATCCTGAAATAGAATTGATTTCGGAAGAAAATAAAGAAACAAAAAATTACCTGGAGCCTGTTTACGCAAGCACAGAAAAATTGAAGGCGCGAAGCCTTGGTGGGCGACAGATTGCCAATCTTACATTTACGCTTTTGCAATTGCTGTCGGAGAAAGATATTCCTGAAAATATTCCTGATTCTATTTTACAAAAATTTAAACTGGTAAAACGATTTGATGCGTTTAAAAATATTCATTTCCCAAAATCGCAAAAGGATTATTTAAACGCTGTAAAAAGGATAAAATTTGAAGAATTATTTCTATCGCAATTAAGAATGGGATTGATCAGAATGAAACGCCACACTTCTTCAAAAGGATTGGTGTTTGGAAAAGTGGGTGATTTTTTTAATGATTTTTATAATCATCATCTTCCATTTGAATTGACAGGCGCACAGAAAAAAGTGCTTAAAGAAATTAGAAAGGATTTGGGCAGCGGTAGACAAATGAATCGCCTGTTGCAAGGTGATGTAGGAAGCGGGAAAACTATGGTGGCGTTGATGGCTATGCTCATTGCTGCCGATAACGGATTTCAAAGTTGTTTTATGGCGCCTACAGAAATACTGGCGCGGCAGCATTTTACAAGCTTAAAAACCATGTTGGATAATATTCCGGTAAAGATCGGCATACTCACCGGTTCTTCTTCTGCCAAAGAGAGAAGAGAAATGTTGCAACAATGCGCTGACGGGAGTATGCACATTATTACAGGTACTCACGCTTTAATAGAAGATACAGTTCAGTTTAAAAATTTAGGCCTTGCCATTATTGACGAACAGCATCGTTTTGGAGTAGCTCAAAGAGCTAAGCTCTGGAAGAAAAATGAGATATCTCCTCACATATTAGTGATGACAGCGACACCCATTCCGCGTACTTTAGCACTTACTGCTTATGGCGATCTGGATTATAGTATAATGGACGAAATGCCTCCGGGAAGAATTCCGATTACTACCGTTCACCGTCTCGAATATAAAAGGCCGCAGGTGATGGATTTTATAAAATCTGAAATTCAGAAAGGCCGCCAGGCATATATTATTTATCCGCTGATAGAAGAATCCGCTAAAATGGATTTTGAAAATTTAATGAAAGGTTATGAAGAAGTGAAAGCCTATTTCCCCGAACCTAAGTATTTCATTAGCATGGTGCATGGCAGACAGAAGTCTGCGGAGAAGCAAATAAATATGAATCGTTTTGTAAGGGGCGACACAGGCATCATGGTTTCTACAACTGTAATAGAGGTAGGAGTAAATGTACCCAATGCGAGCGTGATGGTAATTGAAAGTGCAGAAAAATTTGGTCTTCCGCAATTACATCAGTTACGGGGAAGGGTAGGGCGTGGAAACGAAAAAAGTTATTGCATAATGGTAACAAAAGTAAAATTATCATCTGATGCTAAACAAAGATTGAGAATCATGTGTGAAACTAATGATGGATTTAAAATTGCCGAAAAAGATCTTGAGATCAGAGGTCCAGGAGATGTAGAAGGAACAAAGCAGAGTGGATTGCTCAATTTTAAATTGGCAAATATTATTGAAGATAAAAATATTCTTGAAGCCGCACGCCTTACTGCTGAAAAATTAATTGAAGATGATCCGCAATTAATTTCGGCAGAAAATTTGTGCTTACAAAATTACTTCGCTACAAAAAAAAGCAAGACCATATGGAGCAAAATATCATAGTATGATTTTAGACAAGTCGTTTTGTTAATTCCCTATTAAAACAAAATAGAAAAAATTATTTTTCAAACTTGGGAAGTAATTGTTTCGTAAATTTAGTTCCTATTTACTAACCTGATAAAAGTGATGTGGATGTCGAATTGTTGCAATGGTTTTCAACTTTTACAAAGTCTTTTAATTTAAAAATGACCTTTTAAAGCTGGCAACCTTTGGCGGGCCGCGACAGTTTTAAATGTAGCTCATGATGTGGTGATTCTTATTAAACTTTTTTGTTCTTTTACATTCATAGTAAAAATATTTGACTTGAAAATGATTAAAGGTTCTCTAAACGTTTTTCTTACTTTATTGCTTACACTTTTTGTTGCCAATCTATTTGCCCAGGTACAGTTTGTTGAAAATAAAGGGCAATGGGATGAACGCGTAAAGTTTATGAGCAATGCCGGTGATGGCTCTTTTTTTCTGGAACAGAATGGATTCACCGTTTCTCAGCTAGACCCTATAGGTATTACAGGAATTAAAGAAAAAATACACGGACAAACTGATTCAAAATTAACTGAGAATTCAAAAACGTTAAGAAATGTTGATAAAGGCATCGTTCATGCCCATTCTTATTCCGTAGAATTTCTGAATGCAAAGAATGCTCAAATTTTTCCGGAAAAGCCAATTGCGACAATTAATAATTATTTTATTGGAAATGACCAAAGTAAATGGGCAGCCGGCTGCCAGATTTTTCAGGCTGTAACGTATAAAGGGATTTATCCTGGGATAGATGTGAGGTATTATGTAGATGGCGGCAATAATTTGAAATATGATTTTATTGTACATCCCGGAGCGGAAATAGATAATATTGCCATGAAATATAAAGGGGCTAATAAAATTGATATAAAAAATAAGGAGCTTGTCATCACTACGTCTCTGGGAAAAAGCAAAGAATTGCAGCCTCTTTCATATCAGATTATTAATAATGTGCGGCAAGAAGTAGATTGCCGCTATGTGATAAAGGGCGATATAGTGAAATTTAAAATCAAAAATTATTCGCCCGGTCAAACGCTGATTATTGATCCCACGGAAGTGTTTTTTAGCTATTCTGGTAGTACTTCTGATAATTGGGGTTTCACTGCTACTTATGGACCGGATGGATCTTTTTACGGCGGTGGAATTGTTTTTGGACAAGGTTTTCCTGTAAATACAGGATCTTACGATCAATCATTTAATGGCGCTTTCGATATTGGCATCATTAAATTATCTCCTGATGGTAAAAACAGGGTGTATGCAACTTATATCGGCGGCTCAGGGCAGGAGCAACCTCATAGCTTAATTGTAGATCCACAAGGAAATCTAATTTTGGCAGGCAGGTCTAATTCTTCTGATTATCCTACGGTTCCCGCCAGGGATCCTGCTGTTTCAGGTATTGGCGGTGGGTGGGACATTGTAGTTACCAAGTTAAATGCTTCAGGAAGCGCCATTATTGGTTCTATGAAAATAGGTGGCACCGGACCTGATGGCGTAAATATCGCAGATCAGGGAAGAGACGTGAAAAATTCGCTTAAAAGAAATTATGGGGATGACGCACGCAGTGAGGTAATACTCGATGGTGCAAACAATATTTATGTGGCCTCCTGCACTCAATCTACCGATTTTCCGACAACTCGCGGCGCTTTTCAGAGTGCGAATAACGGTATGCAGGATGCTGTAGTTCTTAAATTAAATCCGAATTGCACTTCTATTTTATTCAGCACTTACCTGGGTGGCAGTCAGAATGATGCTGCTTATGTACTGGCTTTAGGCGGGAATGGGAATATTTATGTAGCCGGCGGAACAGCAAGCGCTGACCTTAACGGAATCTCAAGAAGCGGGGTTATTAAGCCGGTATATTCTGTGGCAGGTTCCTCTGGTGATGAATGCGATGGTTTTGTGATAGAGATGAGTAATACCGGTACTGCCGCGATTAGAGGGACTTATATCGGCACCGGCAGCGCCGATCAGGTCTATGGAATTGAGATTGATAAAATGGGATTTGTATATGTTATGGGTACTTCAGAAGGAAATATGCCTGTGATTAATGCCGCCTATTCGAATGCCGGAGCCAAACAATTTATTTCAAAATTACAGACCGATTTAAGTGCTTATGTATATTCAACCGTATTTGGGTCGGTCAATGGTTTTGTGCCAAACATTTCTCCAACGGCTTTTCTCGTGGATAGATGTGAAAATGTGTATGTTTCGGGATGGGGTGGAAGGCCAAATGAACCTTATTTAAAAGGAAATGTACTGGGAATGCCTATTTCTGCAAATCCAATAAAAGCAACAACTGACGCTTCCGGTACCGATTTTTATTTTATTGTACTCAGAAAGAATGTTGACTCATTATTATACGGATCTTATTTTGGACAAGATGAAACCGCCCAATCATTTGGCGATCATGTGGATGGAGGTACCAGTCGTTTTGATCGCAATGGAGTGATATACCAGGCTATTTGTGCCAATTGTGGGCGGTTTGTCCCATTTCCGGGTACTCCGGGCTCGTGGTCACCAAGTAGCCAGGCTATGGATGGGGGGAAATGTAATCTGGGTATGTTGAAAGTAGAAATGAATTTTTCAGGAGTTCGCGCAGGACTGCGCTCCTCAATAGGTGGAGTACCAAATGATACAACCGGCTGTGTGCCATTGCGCGTAGATTTTCAAGACACCCTAAAGCTTGGCAAGCTATATTATTGGAATTTTGGCGATGGCACAGGCGATACTACATTAACTCCTGTTAACGCTCACGTCTATAATAATATTGGTACTTTCCGTGTCAGGTTAATTTCAATTGATAGCTCAACATGTAATATTTCGGATACTTCCTATAGAACGATTAAAGTGGGAAATAATAAAGTAATCCTTGATTTTATTTCCCAAAAGTTGCCTCCGTGTACTAATCTTTCATACAGTTTTACCAATACTTCTGTTCCCACTTTTGGTGGTTTTGATCCCAATATTTTTACATGGGACTTTGGAGATAATACACCATTGGTAATACAAGGGAATACCCCACCGGTAATACATACCTATGCAGGTCCGGGAACCTATAAAGTGAAACTTTCTATTTCGGATACTTCCTTTTGTAATTCTCCGGCAGATACTATAAAAAGTGTAAGACTTTCTCCCCAGGTAAAAGCTTTATTTACTACGCCTGCACGGGGATGTGCTCCTTATAATGCTGTTTTTTCTAATACTTCCCTGGGTGGACTTAATTTTATTTGGGATTTTGGTGATGGAAATACTTCCACTGAGGAGGAGCCATCACATTTGTACGATAAGCCAGGCACTTATGTAGTTAATTTAAAAGCATTTGATTCTACTTCCTGCAATAAGATTGACGCCACTTCATTTACAATTACTGTGAGTGCGGTTCCAAAGGCATCATTCACTTATAACCCGCTTCAGCCTCAGGAAAATACGATGACTAATTTTGTGAATCAATCTATTGGAGCCACTACCTACTTATGGAATTTCGCAGATGGAGATACCAGTACTGAGGTAAATCCCAGGCATATATTTCCTGCCACTTCAACATACAATGTTTGTTTAAAGGCTTCTAATGACGCAGGTTGCAGTAATGATACCTGCATCAGCGTAAAGTCATTAATTCGTCCGTTGATTGATGTGCCGTCTGCATTTACACCAGGGAAATTTGGTATGAACAGCCGTATAAGAGTGGAAGGATTTGGTATTTCGCAAATGACCTGGTCTATTTATAACAGGTGGGGACAAAAAGTATATGAAACCAATAGTCCGAAAAGTTCCTGGGATGGCACTTTTAAAGGAAAGCTACAGCCGGTTGATGTGTATGCATATACTTTAGAAGTCACTTTTTCTGATGGAACCAAAGCGAGAAAGACAGGCGATATTACATTACTCCGATAAAGATTTTTTATGTCAAAGATTATAAAAATATTTTTTCTTTTATGCGTGTCCATTACTGTGGTACCTTTTGGTTATTCACAGGATCTGCACTTTTCTCAATTTTTTAATAATCCATTGCTTACCAATCCGGCCAATACTGGATTTATTCCTGATGCGGATTATAGATTAGGGGCCTCTTACCGTAATCAATTTTCAAATATTATGTCGGTGCCATATAAAACGATGAGCATTTATGGCGATGCCCAGGTTTTTAGGAATAAAATTGAAAATGGATGGCTTGGCCTGGGAGGTGTTATACTCCACGATGTAGCCGGTACCGGCAGTCTTGCCTCTACTAAAATTTATGCCTCCGTCGCTTATCACCAAATGCTTGGATTAAGCAGTCTGCTTACTGCAGGTTTTAATTTGGGCTGGGCTAATAAAAGAATAGACCAAAGTAAACTTACTTTTCCTGACCAGTTTGATGGAAAGTTTTTTGACGGTACATTGCCCACTTCTGTGCAGCTTCTAAATAACAGTGTCAGCTATTTTGATATGCAGGCAGGACTTAATTATGCTTACTTCCCTACAGAAGATATTTATATAAATGCCGGTTATTCTATCATGCATGTAAACCAGCCTAAAGAGTCTTTTTTCGAGGATAATGGAGATAATAAGCTTTCTATGAGGCACACCGGTTTTATCAATGGAATTTTCAAAATGAGCGATAATGTTATTATCAATCCAGGTGCTTACTATTCCACCCAGGCAAAATCAAGTGAACTTGTATTAGGAATGAATGCTGCTTATAATCTTTCCGGCGATGGCGCCAAACAGATCATTGGAGGATTGTATTACCGGTATGGTGATGCGATAATCCCTATGGTTGGCCTGGAGATCAATAATATCCGGTTTTCTTTTAGTTATGATGTTACTGCTTCTTCTCTTAAAAATTTTAATAATTCTTTTGGCGCATCAGAATTTAATATTTTGAAAAAAGGATATTATAATGATTTTGATGGCAACAGGCAACAGTCGCTTTGCCCTACTTTTTAAATGGGAAACAGGATTTTGGGTTTAGAAATTAGTAAGAAGATTTAGGAATTGAAAATTTGGATTTAGATTCAGGAATCTTTGATCTTTCAGCATTGAGTTTTGAATATTGAGCACCATTCCTCCTGGTCATTGCGAAAGACTTCCGAGATTTTTGAAGACATTTCGTGGCAATCCCGACAGGTTATTTAAGAGTAAGGCTATTAAATTTAAGATGGGTTAACCTTCAGAATTGGAATTGGGAACTATCTAAAACATTCATTGTTATGATTTCCTTCCCACGGAATATGAACTATCCGATCAATCTCAAAAATTCTTCTTTTTTTCTTCTTGAAACATCTATAATTTCATTGTTTTGCATAATTACCTGGCCTCCATCACCCCGTACATATTTTTTAATATAATTGAGGTTGATCAGGTGAGAATTATGAATTCTGAAAAAGCGGTAAGGCAATAATATTTCCTCAAAATCTTTGAGAAGCCTTGTTACCAGAATGCTTGTTCCATCTTTAAAATATATTTTACTATAATTGGAGCTTGATTCAATCCTTGTGATTTGGCTTATTTCGATAAATTCTACGCCATCATTCGTAGAAATAGTGATTTTATCTTTTTGTGAGCGGGAATCAGAAAGGCTTTGGCGCAACACGTCTAATTTTTCTGGTGTCTGTTTTGTGTGGCTTTTAAGTAAGCGTTCCACAGAATTTTGAAGGTCATTTACAGATACCGGTTTTACAAGGTAATCGAAAGCGCTCATTCGCACCGCGTCTATTGCATAATGATTATAAGCAGTAGTGAATACAATATCAAAATTTTTCTCTTTTATTTCTTCCAGCATTTTAAACCCATTCATGCGAGGCATCTCAATATCTAAAAAAACCACATCGGGCCTTATCTGTTCAATTAGCTTGATGGCGTTTTCAGGTTTTTGTGCCGTGGCGATAATCTTTATATCGGGGCAAAATTCTATTATTTTGTGCTCCAGGTTTTGTAAGCTTGGAAGCTCGTCATCTACCAGTATTGCTTTTAGCTGATCCATAATTTTTTATTTTTATGGTAAATTTTTTCTTTTAACTAATCAGACTGCTTTTATTTTAACTTTTACCTGTGTGCCGCAAGGTTTGTTGTTTTGATCATAAAGATCCTTTATAGATACTTCGCCATCTGCTTTTTGCTGAAGGCTAAATATGTCAATCCTTTCCTGGGTTAGTTGAATTCCTACACTTTTATGATTGGGATTATTATGCTTTTTATATTTTCCGGATTGCGCGCGCCCTATTCCATTGTCTTCTATTATATAATTGATGTATTCATTTTTTAATGAAACGGAAATGCATAATTCAAGTGATTTCTCTTCACTTTGCGACAATCCGTGCAGAATTGCATTTTCTACGTAAGGTTGAATCAATAATGGAGGCACATTATAATCCCCGTTTAGTAGTTCAGGATCTATTTTTGTTTGAAAAGAAAATTTGTAATTAAAACGCAATTGTTCCAGTTCCACATATATTTTTATGGCCTCGAAGTCTTTGTTAAATGGAACCAATTGAATACGGCTGCTTTCTAAAATAACCCGAATCAGCGCCGAAAATTTATTCAGAAAATCACTGGCCTCCCTCTTCTCATTTTTCATCATAAAATTTTCAATGCTGTTAAGACTGTTGAAAATAAAATGAGGATTCATTTGCGCCCTGAGCGATTCCATTTTTGTTTCTGTAATTTTTTGTTTGAAAGCAGATTCTGCCCGTTTCTTTTTGTACTGAATATTTTTATAAATAAAAAAAGCCACTGTAATCATTAATCCTAATAAAATAACCGTCCCTAACAGTAGAGCGTTCTTAAATATCAGGTCTCTTTTTTGTATTTGTGATACATCTTGTAAATGATGTAATTCAATTTCTTTTCTTTTTATCATCCAGGCAGCTTCCTTTATTACTACATTCCTCCTGTTGTTTTCCGAAAATAATGAATCAAAAGAAGTCCGGTAAATGTGGAAATAAAACATTGACGAATCTTTGTTTTTTTTCTCATCATATATTGCTGAAAGTAAATTGGCGGCGTTGCCAATTCCTGCTTCATAACCGGTGCTTTTGGCAGCATTGAATGCGCTATCAAGAAGAGCAATTTTATTATCTGGTGTTAACTTTTTTAAGAATTCAGCTTTTGCAATATAAACCTGGTATTTGTTTCGCAGGTCATTACTTATTTCAGCCTTTTCCAAAGATTTATCAAAATAATAATTGGCTGAATCAATTTCATTATCGAGGGCACTTAATTTTCCGAATCCTAAGTAATAAAGACACAAAGCATAGCTATCGTTTGCTTTAATTGCGTAAGGCATTCCTTGCATTAAATTCTCTTTAGCCTCTTTATAAAAACCTTCCTCGAGATCACATTTTTGCAGTTGCTCATAATTAATTGCTACTCCCCGCCACGCTTTCAATTCTTTATTAATTGGAATAGCCATTTTTGTGTATTGCCTGCATTTGTTGAGGTCATTCAAAAAAATAAAATTTTCGCCGATATTATTTAGCGAAACCGCTTTCTCACGATACTGGCCGGCGGCTTCTGCATATTCTACCGCTTTGAAATAGGCGCTGTTGCTCCCATCATAGTTACCTGAAATATTGAGTAAAATTCCAAGATTTATTTGTGCCAGAGCTTTGCCGTATGGTGAATTTAAGCTGTCACTTAGAAATGATACTTTTTCATAGTATTCGAATGATTTATTAATATCATTTTCGCTATATCTATAACTGATACGGTGAAGAGTAAGAATATATTGCGAATCAACTTTAGGATGTGTTTGTATCCATTGCTGAAGGCTATCTATATATTTACTTTGGGCTAAAATATTTTGAGTACCACAAATGGTCAGCGCAAGTAAGATGTAACCATATCGTATGTATATAAACAGCGGAGCAATTTTATTTTTAAAAATAATTGAATTTTTTTCAAATGTGGATACCCGAGCTGCAAATAAACCTTGAAAGTAAGTGATCTTATTTTTACTACTGCAAACCTATAACTAATAAACTTATTAGATGGTAAGAGTGCATAAATGGATGGTTACATTGAGCAGGTGGTACTTTTTTTTAAGTAAACGGGAAATATTCATTTTAAAATACGAGCCGGAAGTCGTATTGAATTCTTCAAGGTGCAAATTGGTGAGTTATTTCAAACTAAATGGTCCATTGGAGGTAATACTGAATTTTCGTTTCTTCTAAGGTTTCGAGTCTGGAAGTAAAAAGGTGACTTCTTCAAACTAAATGATCTACTGTTTTGTTCTTTGCGCAGTTTACAGATTGCTTTTTATGAATGCAATAATTTTATTGGTAGCGCCCGCATTATGATAAACATAATTTTTTGCAGCCGCACTTCTGGATAGAAGTTCAGATTCATCTTTTAAAAGTGTAGTAACCTCATTCTCTAATTCTATCGCATTTTTGATACTTATAGCTCCGGTGCAATCAATTAATTCCTGCGCCTCAAAATTTTTATCATGCTCCGGTCCAAAAATTACCGGTTTACCATATACCGCGGCCTCAAGAATATTATGAAGCCCATCATCACCAAATCCGCCACCAACATATGTTATGGTAGCAAAGTAGTATAAACGTGATAGCATGCCAATGTTATCAATAATAAGGCAATTGGTTTCTTTACCACCTGGTACCTCATTCCTTTTACCTGCTATCTCATTCATCCAGTCAGAATAAAACACAGAGCCAGGAAATCCCAATTTTACGTCAGCGAGATTTTCGGCATCAATTTCATGTGGAGCAATAATAAATTTTATTTCAGGATGCTTTTTTACAAAATGAGTCCACTCGGCTTCATCTTCTTCCCAGGTACTTCCCATCACTATTACTTTATTATCACCACAAAATTCTTTAATGCCGGGTATTTCAATAAAATTTTCAACGATATTAATTACACGGTCACATCTGGTATCTCCGGAAATAGTGATTTTTCCAGGTGAAATAACTTTTTGTAATTGCTCCTTTGAATTTTCATTCTGAACAAAGAAATGGGTGAAACAATTCAACATATTTCTGTAAAAACCACCATACCATTTAAAGAAAATTTGGTTGCTGCGGTATACTCCGGAAATCATTAACAAAGGGATTTTCCTTTTTTTTATTTCCTTTAAATAATAATGCCAGTATTCATATTTTACCCAAAGAACGAGATCGGGTTTTAAAATATTGAGCCACTTTTTTGCATGGACAAAAGAATCCATTGGCAGATAAAAAATATTTTTAAACTCTTTATTTTTTTTTACAATTTCATATCCTGAAGGTGAAAAAAAGGTGATTATAATTATTGCATCGGGATATTCTTCTTTTATTTTTTGTAATACAGGGCGCCCCTGTTCAAATTCGCCGAGGCTGGCGCAATGCATCCAAATGGTTTTTTGTTGTGACGCTTCAAGCACCGTCTCTGCAAAAATATTCTTCCTTCCTCTAATCCACAATTTTGCTTTTGGATTCCAAAAAGAAACCAGGTAAATACCGGCTTTATAAATAATTAGAAAAAGGTGGTAAAATATGATCAAGCAAATAAAATTTATCCAACAAATCTAAAACTTCAAAAATAAAATGAGCGGAAAGAATCTATCTTACCTATTTGAAATAGATATTTTTGAAATAACCCTGTAAATGAATCAATCTACTTCTCCTGTTTTCAGCGTTGCAACACCTGGCCTCCAAAAGATGGTTAAATGAGAGCAAATTACTGCTAAGGGCTTTTGCCGTGAGCTGGCATGGAAAAACGCGCGGAGCGATCGGGTCTTCCTTGAATTTTTTGTTTCTTTTTTTTTCAAGAAAAAAAGAAAGATAAAAAGAAATTGGAAAAAATCTATAAAGTCGGGAAACACCTCCTAATATTAAAAAATTATTCAACTAATTTAAAAAAGAACAGTATGATTTTTTCTCTTTTCGCCTTCTTGCAACACCCATTTTAAAAACTCATCTCAATAAAATGAATACTTTCAGCCGGCGATTTTAAAAAGTGCGGAAGTCAGGAAAAGACTGAAAGCAATGCTGCAAGAGGCCTGAACCAAAGCAGGAATAAATCCGGTTGTTTCAAAGAAGAAATAACCTATCTAAATCGTATGTATAAAATATTGTTAGTTGTTTTACTTTATTTATGCGTATTATTACTATTCTTAAAAATTGGTAATTATTCTGTATTATTTACCATAATTAAATCCCACTTTTGCAATATTAAAAATTAAACAACTTTTCATATCCTATGAAACAAGAACCGGGTGATGTTATTAATGTGATGATTGTTGACGATCATGTACTTTACAGGGCAGGAGTTAGAACAGCACTTTCTTCAAAAAAAGATATTAAAATAATTGCCGAAGCAGATAATGGCGTACATCTGCTAAATATGTTGAAAGGTATTCAACCGGATGTGATTTTGCTTGACATTCAAATGCCGATTATGGATGGCATAACGGTATTACCTGAAGTCAAAAAATTGTATCCACAGATAAGGATTATTATGCTCACTTTACTGGATGATCAAAGTGTTATTACTAAATTAATGGAATTAGGCGCCAACAGTTATCTCGTAAAAACCTCAGATGCTGAAGTAATTTACGAAGCTATTAAGACATGCCATGAGCACGAATTTTATTTCAATGCGCTCACCAACAAAGCTCTTCTAAACAATCTCAGGCAGAAAAACGTAGTTTCACCATTTGGGCTGGTTCACGAAGATGCACGGCTTACCGAGAAAGAAGTTACTATTCTGCGACTCATGTGCGAAGAAAAAAGCACCCGCGAAATTGCTGAAGCTGTTGAGCTTAGCCCGCGAACAATAGAAGCAATCCGGGATAAACTAAAAGCAAAAACCGGAACAAAAAGTACAGCAGGGCTGATTATGTTTGCGGTGAAAAATAAACTTCTCGATCAGGAAATATAAATAGCGTTTCCTCATTTCATCATCTATTTTTGCTCATTCATTTGCTATATTATGAATGAGCATTTTTTTATTTACAACAATGCATTTTTTCTTTCAGGTAAACCGGTGATAAGCGCAGGTAATCGTTCTTTAAAGTATGGCGATGGTTTGTTTGAAACAATGAGAATGCAGAATGGAAGGATATTGAATAACGACTTTCATTTTGACCGTTTATTTAATGGGCTAAAACTTTTGCAATTCGAAAATCCAAAATCTTTTGTTCCGGCTTCTTTAAATAATGGTATAGAAAATTTATTAAAGAAAAATAATCATGAAGGAAATGCAAAAATCCGTCTAATGGTTTTTCGTGGTACTGGCGGAGTTTTTGATAATGAAAATAATTTTCCAAATTTTATAATTGAGAGCTGGCCACTTTCAGAAAAAATTGAATTGAATGAAGAAGGGTTGATCGTGGATGTTTTTACCAATGCAAGAAAAAGTTGTGATCAGTTCTCTAATTTAAAATCCAACAATTATCTGCCTTTTGTAATGGCCGGTTTATTTGCTAAGAAGAATAATTTTGATGATGCAATTATTCTAAACGCATTTGACAGAATCTGTGAATCCGTTATTGCGAATATTTTTATTATAAAAGGGAATAAAATTTTAACGCCACCTTTATCAGAAGGCTGCGTAGCCGGCGTTATGCGGCGATGGATGTTGGAAAAGTTTTCTTTTAATAACTATGTTGTTACGGAGAAAAGTCTTTCGATAAATGATATTTTGGATGCAGATGAATTTTTTTTAACTAATTCTATTCAACCAATCCGTTGGGTGAAAAATTTTCGTGGTAAGATATATGGGAATGAAAAAGTGAGAGAGATTTTTGGGCATATTATTCAGAATATTACGAAGGTTTTGTGATTTTTCTATTCTATTATACCCGTCTGATTAATATATTTCTTTGATAAAACATAAACGATAGAAACGATATTGATACGCCCAAAATCTAAAAGCCAAATAAAGATTTTTGAAGAGATGGCAAAAGCTCTGAAACTTTCTTTTGGGGTAAAAGAAGATGGCCCTTACAATCCGGAATTTGTTGCTATGGTTAAACAAGCTGATAAAGACTTCAAGAGTGGCAAAGGCAAAAAGATAAAATTGGATGATATATGGAAGTGATTTTTATTGGTAAATCGGGGAAAAATTTAAAAGAATGGCAACAGGATGAAAATGTAGCAGTATTAAAGCGGATATGAAAGTTAATAGAAGAAATTCAAAAGAGTCCATTTGAAGGAATTGGTAAACCGGAACCATTAAAATCCAATTTAAGAGGAAAATAGTCGGGAAGAATTACAGAAAAAGGTCGGCTAGTTTAAATCGGAAATGATTCTTCTTCGATGAAAACCTCACTATCTGAAAGTGTATGCGGATCTACGATTTCACGGATATTTCTATAAATCTCCATAAATTTTTGAATAGCATTTTTCCCTCTTTCACCCAAATTAATTGAAAATTTATTCACATAAAGGTCAATGTGCTTTTTCATCACTTCAACTTCCATTTCCTGGGAATGTTTTTTGACGTAATCTGGTATTAACGGATAGTTGTTAAAAGCATATTCAATACTTTTTTTTATGAGCATATCTACCTGCTTCAAAATTTTTTCTTCCATACTCTTTTTTCCAACTATACCCCCAAGAGGAATAGGCAAACCTGTTTTTTCTTCCCAAAAATTTCCAAGGTCAACTATTTTGTGAAATCCTCTGTCCATATAGGTAAATCGATTTTCATGAATGATAACTCCTAACACATTTTCAGATTTAATAACCGAATTTTCTATCTCGTCGTATCTTTTAAAAACTTTATTCTTTGCATTTGGAAACGCAAGAGAAAACAAAAGATGCGCTGTTGTGTTTTCACCCGGGATTGCTATTGTAAATTTTTCAACATCATTAAAATCAACAGGCTTTTTTGAAATTAAAAGTGGTCCAACCCCTTTGCCTAATGCGCTTCCGCTGTTTAGTACCTTATAGTTTTTTGCAATGAGCGGTAATACCCCATAACTAATTTTGGTAAAATCCAGTTGATTATTTAAAGCCATTTCATTTAATGTTTCCACATCTTCGAGTAGTACTTCAAATTCAAAATTTCCGGTGTTTATTTTTTTATTGACCAATGCGTCAAAAATAAATGTATCGTTGGGGCAAGGAGAAAACCCAAGTGTATATTTCATCATTCGTTTATCAATTTTAAAAGCTCATTGTTTAAATTTCTAATGGCCAATTTCATTTCCCAATTATCTTTATTCCTTTCGCCAACCCTATTTGAAATGGCACGTATTTGTAAAAAACTGATTTTCTTCTGAAGGCATACATAGTGAAATGCAGCACCTTCCATACTTTCGATATCGGCTGAAAACTTTTGCTGCATGTTATTTAGTTCTAAGACATTATCGGTTATCCTGTTTACTGTAATTGCTTTTGCAAATGGAAGGTTTAATTTTGCTGCATCCGCATTGTTATTTATAAGTCCACCATTAGTGAAAGGAAAATCATTTGCATTTCCAAATCCGGATTCAAAAAGGGTATTGAAGTTTCCATTCTCCAAAATTCCAATGTCCCCGAAGGTATCTTCTTTTACAAAAACTACTTCTGCCAGGCTGATCTTATCGTTAAAACTTCCTGCTATGCCTGCATTTATAACAAGGTCATAATTTTTCTCTAATAGTTTATTGGTTAAATGGAAAATCGTGGCAGGAATTCCAATACCGGTTATCAAAAAATCTGTTGTGGCATTCCGTTGTAAAAAAGGTTCAATTTCAAATTGCGTAGCCGCGACAATTAATACTTTCATCGGGCGAATTTCGTAATTACATTCGTATTTTGAGTTGTTGACTTTACCTTTGCAAAAAATCAGGAATTAGAATATGGTTTATTTAACTCGCATAGAACATTTTAACGCGGCGCACAAATTGTATAATCCCGACTGGGACAAAGAAAGGAATGAGCTTGTTTTTGGTAAATGCGCCAATGAGAACTGGCACGGGCACAATTATGATTTATATGTTACCATTAAAGGTGAGGTTGTAGAAAATACCGGATTCTTATTTGACGTGAAGAAACTAAGCCAGTTAATTAAGCAGCATGCACTTGAAAAAGTAGATCATAAGAATCTGAATATGGATGTAACATTTTTGAAAGGTAAAATGTGTTCAACAGAAAATCTGGCGATTGGCATCTGGCAACAATTGCAACCTCACCTGCCTCCTGAAGTGAAGTTGCATTGCATAAAATTGTATGAAACGCCGCGAATTTTTGTTGAGTATTTTGGCGAATAATTTTTGAATATTTTATTTTAATAAACATGAATAGAAAAGTTTCAGTTTACAGAAGAGAGCATTTTAATTCTGCTCACCGCCTTCATAATCCAGCCTGGGATGAGGCAAAAAATGATGTTGTCTTTGGAAAATGCAATAATCCAAATTTTCACGGACATAATTATGAAATGGATGTGAAAATTACAGGAGAGCCAAGCGCTGAAACAGGCTTTGTTATTGACCTTAAACTTTTAAGCGATACCATAAAAGAGAACGTTATTGAAAAATTTGATCATAGAAATCTTAACCTGGATCTGCAGGAATTTGCGCATTTAAATCCGACAGTAGAAAATATTGTAATGGTTATTTATGATATTCTACGCGCCAAAATTGACAACAAATTCGATTTGCAGATAAGGTTGTACGAAACACCAAGGAACTTTGCGGAATATCCCGCTTAACCAATAAACTTTATTATATAAATTATCTATGGCTTACAGAAAAATAGAACAATACGATGAAGATGTCACCCAGGCATTAATAAAGAATTATCGTGATACGCTTGGGCGGATTGGCGAAAACCCGGAAAGGGAGGGATTAAAGAAAACGCCGGAACGCATTGCAAAAGCAGTGCAATATTGCACGCAGGGATATGGATTAGATGCACATGCTATTTTAAATTCAGCTAAATTTCATGAAGAGGTGAGTGAGATGATCATTGTAAAGAACATAGAATTATATAGCCTGTGCGAGCATCACATGTTGCCATTTTTTGGTAAA
>JBDTEK010000068.1:0-9165 GCA_039922575.1 Ginsengibacter sp. | reverse complement strand
GATATAGAAATTGCGGGATTTTTCGCAGCTACTTTCGCCTGGGGAATCAGGAAAACCATCATTAATAAATGCAAATTATTAATGCAGTTAATGGATAATGCGCCTTACGATTTTTGTATTAATCATGGCGATGAAGACCTGAAAAAATTAGAAAATTTTTGCCACCGTACGTTTAATGATACTGACTTATTATATTTTGTTTCTTTTTTCAAGTTTCATTATTCCGGACACAGATCATTAGAATCTGCATTTTTCAACAATAAAACAATAGGACAATACAACAATACAATTGAAGTTGCTTTGAATTATTTCCATAATTATTTCTTTTCTCTGGAAGATATACCGCAGCGAACAAAAAAACACATTGCTTCTCCACAAAAAAATTCAAGTTGTAAACGCCTGAATATGTATTTAAGATGGATGGTGCGAAATGATAATAAAGGTGTTGATTTCGGGATCTGGAAAAAAATTTCTCCTTCACAATTGATTTGTCCTGTGGACGTGCATGTGGCCAGGGTTGCTAAACGATTTAACTTATTAAAAAGAAAACCTGTTGATTGGCAGGCAGCAGTTGAATTGACAAATGAATTACGGAAATTTGATGTAAACGATCCTGTCAAATACGATTTTGCCTTATTTGGTTTAGGTATTTTGGAAAAGTATTAAAACCTAACTTTATCTCTTTAGAAAAATAGTTTTTTTATAAATGAAGGAGAATATTAGCCGTTCACGAATTAGTGTTTTCCATTTATGGCCGGCTGTGGCGAAATGGGAAAACTCATCCGTGAAAAAGATTGGACTAAAAACGCGATGGCACAATGGCAACATTGACGTAACAAGTAAGTCGGGAAAAGGTTCACTATTTTATTTTTCACTGCCATTGAATTTTTAATTACACTTGTGCAAAAACGTAAAATTTCAATTTCAGAAGAAATTATTGCTACAGCGAATATTCTTCAACCCCAGGCGATTGCAGATACAAAGAAGCAATTAGTGCTACTGATAAATCAATTGATCAATTCGGATTTTTATGCTTTGGTGCAATTACTTTACCGGATAGATGTAAGCGAAAAAAAACTAAAAGAAGTTTTGAATAATAATTTAAATAATGATTCTGCGCCTTTAATCGCTGATTTGATTATCAAAAGACAATTACAAAAGATAGAAAGCAGAAAATCTGTTTTGAAACAAAAAAATGAGAAAGATGAGGAAGAAAAATGGTAATTTAATTACGGTTTGTCGTACATAAGTTTTTGCACTTTTACCTTGTTTTCATTTTCATTTTCCAGGTCAAAAGCAGTCCCAAAAACCAAATCCCATATGTGCGAACTTACGCCAAATCCTTTTTGGTCATTTTTGTAATGATGCAGGTAATGATTTCTCCAGATTGGTTTCATCCATTTGAAAGGAGGAGCCCAGGTATGAATGGCATAATGCATACTGCCGTATAATAAATATCCTAAAATAAAGCCGGGAAAAAATACTATTGCATTTTTTTGAATGGCGGCATACATCAATAAAAAAATAAGAGATGAAATAATGAGGCTTGGAACAGGCGGCATAAATAACCGTTGCTTATCGCGCGGAAACTCATGATGATTGCCGTGCATCACATACGCAATACGTTGCATGTGCGGATTATCACTTGCCCAATGAAACAAAAAACGATGTATTACATACTCGAAAAAAGTCCAAAAAAAAACGCCTCCAAAAAACAATAATATAATTTTAAACGCGGAAAATTGTAAAGTACCAGATGCAAAGTAAATAAGAAGTATGATTACGGGTAAATACATTCCCCAAATTACCAGTGGATGTGTTTTAGTGAAATATTCAAGATATTGATTTCTGAATATTTGAGCCTGTCCTTTGTTATGAATTTTTTCTATTTTCATGCGGGGCATTTTCTTCTGCAAAATTAGTCAAAAAGCAAAACAATTAAAAAACAGAAAACCATTATTTACCAGTCTATACTATCTTCTTTATCATTTACCTTGCAAATGTTTTCAATTTCTTTTTAAGATTGGATGGCTTAAAAGACTTCTAAAAATGATTGAAAATGATATTGCAGAAATGGATTTAAAAATTAATAAAATCAATCAATGAAATTAGTTTCTTATTTAAGGGAGGATCACGCTCAATTGGCGCTTTTGGTAAATGGAATTTTGTATGATGCAGATACTTTGCATCCCAATTTGCCCGTCACAATGACCATGTTTTTAAATTATTGGGATGATGTTTTTCCAATTGCTCATTCCATTAATAAAAAAATAGTAGAAGGTTCAAAAAAATACCCTGGAATACCAATTGAAGAAGTGGAAATTTTAGCTCCTGTGCCCACGCCTGTAAGCTGTCGCGATGCGTATGCATTTAGGCAACATGTGGCATCGGCAAGAAGAAACCGCCGCGTAGCAATGATTCCTGAATTTGATCAATTTCCTGTTTTTTATTTTACCAATCATAACAGCATCACAGGGCCAGGAGAAATTATTTGCATGCCCGATCATTTTAATAAACTTGATTTTGAACTGGAAGCTGCAATAGTTATTTGCAGGCCGGGTAAAAATATAAAAGCTACAGAAGCGGATGAATATATAGGCGGTTATATGATCATGAATGATATGAGCGCAAGAGGCTTGCAGATGGATGAAATGAAATTGAACCTTGGCCCCGCCAAAGGGAAAGATTTTTCTACTGTAATAGGCCCAATGCTGGTAACACCAGATGAACTGGCGGAATATATAATTCCGGCAAAAGAAAATCATACCGGAAATGCATATAATCTTTCCATGAAGTGTTGGGTAAATGGCAACCAGGTAAGCGAAGGAAACCTTGGCGATATGGATTGGACATTTGCTGAAATCATTGAACGCTGCAGCTATGGAGTTCAATTATATCCCGGCGATGTAATAGGAAGTGGTACAGTTGGCACCGGTTGTTTCCTTGAACTTAACGGAACCGGAAAACTGATCAATCCTGAATATAAAGAACAATGGTTGCAGGAAGGTGATGAAGTGGAAATGGAAATAGAACATTTGGGGAAATTAAAAAATACCATTAAAAAAGACGAGAGCGACTTTTCAATTTTAGCGTTGAAGAAAGGAGTTTAAAATATTTCATTGTTAAATTGTTGAACCAGTTCTGATGGTCTCCATCTGAACGAACATTAAAGTATGAAATGTTTACATTGTTAAGCATTGATAATAAATGAAATTAGAAGTTCTTTTTCCTGTATCAGATTAAATAAAATCCAGTAGAAGTTTTTTTAGCGAATGCTTAATCACAATATTAATTGAACATGATTGCCTTTCGATTCTATCTTAAACGGTGTAATTTTGTAAATTAATTAAAACAAAAATGGTTCAAACAAATAAAAGAGTCAGAATTGTTACCGCCGCTTCCCTTTTTGACGGCCATGATGCAGCTATAAATATTATGCGAAGGATCATGCAAAGTAAAGGCGCCGAAATTATTCATCTTGGACATAACAGAAGCGTGCATGAAATAGTAGAATGTGCTATAGAAGAGGATGCCGATGGAATAGCCATCACGAGTTACCAGGGTGGCCACATCGAGTTTTTTAAATACATGAAGGATCTTTTGGATGAAAGTGGCTGCGGGCATATAAAAATTTTTGGCGGCGGAGGAGGCACTATTTTACCTAAAGAAATAGATGAGTTGCAGGCATATGGTATTACACGCCTTTATTCGCCTGATGATGGAAGAAAAATGGGATTGGTAGGAATGATAGAAGACGTGATAGAAAAAACGAAACAAGAAAATACAATTGAAAAAAAAGTAAGTCCGAAAAGAGCCGGAAGTAATGGGCATACAAAATATGCTCTTGATGAATGGCACGATATAAAGACAGTTGCTCATTCTATTACTCTCGCCGAAGATAATAAGCCTTTTACATTAATGAATAATGAAAAGGAGAATAAAAAGGGCCTGGTGCCGGTTCTTGGCGTTACCGGCACGGGCGGGGCAGGAAAATCTTCTGTAACCGATGAAATAGTCCGTCGTTTTTTAAGTACCTACCCAGATAAAACCCTTGCGGTAATTTCGGTTGATCCTTCACGGAAGAAAACCGGTGGTGCGTTATTAGGAGACAGGATCCGCATGAATTCAATTCACAATCCACGTGCTTACATGCGATCTCTTGCAACGCGGGAAAACGATAAAGCGTTAAGTAATCACGTACAGGAAGCAATAGATATTTGTAAAGCATCGGGTTACGATTTTATTATTTTGGAAAGCGCAGGAGTAGGCCAGGGCGATGCTTCTATTCTTGATTATGTAGATATCAGCATGTACGTAATGACTCCTGAATACGGAGCTGCATCGCAGTTAGAGAAAATCAACATGCTGGATTACGCGGATATTGTTTGCATTAATAAATTTGATAAAGCAGGTGCCTTAGATGCAATGCACGATGTAAAAAAACAATACAAGCGCAACCATAATTTATGGGATGCAAAGGATAATGAACTTCCCGTAATTGGTACGGTCGCATCTACATTTAATGATCCCGGATGCAATGAATTATTTAATAAATTAATTGATGAAATAAATAAAAAAACCGGAGAGAATTGGAAAAAATATGAAGCTCCGTTGAGAAACAGTAGCCTTGGGGAAGCAGTGATACCACCAAAAAGGGTAAGATACCTTGCGGAAATTGTTGAAGAGATAGAAAAATATAATCGCCAAAGCAAAGAGCAATCTGCATTGGCATCTCAATGGTACCAGGTAAATGGAGCTATTGCAATTCTAAAAGATAATTCTTTACCAGATAAAGAAAAAAGTACCGCAAATTTATCTGCATTGGAAGAAATAAAATTGTCAATTGAACATAAATTATTTCCTGAAAATAAAAAACTAATTGAGGGATGGGAAGAAACGAAAGCGCTTTATAGAAAAGAATTTTTTGAGTATAACGTAAGAGGGAAGATAATTAAACAGCCATTGTATTTTGAGTCTCTTGCGCATTTAAAAATCCCCAAAATAGGGATTCCGAAGTATAAAGATTGGGGTGATATTTTACAATGGAGATTGCAGGAAAATTTTCCGGGTATGTATCCATTTACTGCGGGAGTATTTCCGTTGAAGCGTGTAGAAGAGGATCCTACCAGAATGTTTGCAGGAGAAGGAGGGCCCGAAAGAACCAACAGGAGATTTCATTATGTAAGTGTAGGCCAGCCTGCAAAGCGCCTCAGCACTGCATTTGACAGTGTTACGCTTTATGGCGAAGATCCCGGTAGGCGACCTGATATCTATGGAAAAGTAGGTAATGCCGGTGTAAGCATCGCCACGGTAGATGACGCCAAAAAGCTATACAGCGGTTTTGATCTTTGTGACCCCAAGACTTCTGTAAGTATGACTATAAACGGCCCTGCTCCTATGCTTCTGGCATTTTTTCTGAACGCTGCTATTGATCAGCAATGCGAAAAGTATATTCTTGAGCACGACTTGCGGTTAAGGATAAACGAAATTATTGAGTCGAAATATAAATCGGAAAATCTTCCTAAATACATTGGAGTAAATGGCGAACCTGTACTGCCGGAAAAAGGGAAAATGACAGGTCATTTACCTAAAGGGAATGATGGATTGGGATTAAGATTATTAGGTTTGTCAGGCGAAGATGTGCTTCCAAAAGAAGTGTATGAAGAAATAAAAGCAAAAGCCCTCTCCACTGTGCGTGGTACAGTACAGGCAGACATTTTAAAAGAAGACCAGGCACAAAACACTTGTATTTTTTCTACAGAATTCGCTTTAAAATTAATGGGTGACGTGCAGGAATATTTTATTGAACATGATGTTCGTAATTTTTATTCAGTCTCAATTAGCGGGTATCATATTGCAGAAGCCGGTGCCAATCCGATTACACAGCTTGCGTTTACACTTTCAAACGGATTTACTTATGTGGAATATTACATGAGCCGCGGAATGAAGATTGATGATTTTGCCCACAATCTTTCTTTCTTTTTCAGCAATGGAATGGATCCCGAGTACAGTGTGATAGGCCGTGTAGCACGCCGCATTTGGGCCAAGGCAATGAAAAATAAATATAATGCAAATGAGCGCTCGCAAAAATTGAAATACCATATTCAAACCAGCGGAAGAAGTTTGCATGCTCAGGAAATTGATTTCAATGACATAAGAACAACACTTCAGGCTCTGTATGCTATTTATGATAATTGCAACAGTCTTCATACAAATGCTTATGATGAAGCGATTACTACGCCAACAGAAGAAAGTGTAAGGCGCGCAATGGCGATCCAGTTAATTATAAACAGGGAATTAGGGACTGCAAAAAATGAAAACCCTAACCAGGGAAGCTTTCTAATAGAAGAATTAACCGATCTCGTGGAGGAAGCAGTAATGGAAGAATTCAACCGGATTTCAGAGAGAGGAGGTGTGCTGGGTGCCATGGAACGGATGTATCAGCGAAATAAAATTCAGGAAGAAAGTTTATATTATGAAACGTTGAAAAATAATGGAAAATATCCGATTATAGGTGTCAATACTTTTCTTAATAAGGAAGGCTCTCCAACTATATTGCCAATGGAAGTGATACGTAGTACCGCCGAAGAAAAAGATCAGCAGATTAAGAACGTAAATGCATTTCAGGAAGTGCATAAAGAAAAAAGCGATGAAATGATAAAGCGCCTGCAAAATATTGCGGTTCATAATGGGAATTTGTTTGCTGAATTAATGGAGACGGTTAAGCATTGTTCCCTTGGCCAAATTACACATGCATTATATGAAGTAGGTGGCCAGTACAGAAGGAATATGTAAAACTTTCAAAACCACCTTTGGTTTTGTGAGCCCCTTTAACTGCGTAAGAGATAAAAGAGTGAATGATTTAACTTTAAAAATCATTGAGCCATCTCATGTTGATGATTGGTTAATAATCTAATAAGGTTGTACTATTGATGTTATAGATTTCTACTAAGGTTGGGTAAGGTAATTTAAAACTTTTTTAAGAAAAATATGATTTCAAACAGGTTTTTGGTACAGAGAGGATAAATAAAGACTTTTTTCTTTAACCTTAGTAGAAACTTCATAGTAAATTTTTCCCGACCTTATTATAGTTTGCAAGGGATAAAACAGTGAATCATTTAGTTTAAAAAAACTTATATATTAACACACTATACCTGGCATTTCGCTCCTATGGAGCTACCATATTTCACGTTATTGTTTTCTACTGATATGTCGCTCCTATGGAGCTTAAGATCGAAACGCTAACTTTGTCCGGCAACCAATATCATGTTGCCACATAGTGTAAAGGCAAAATATTGAATTAATTTAACTTGAAAAACTCACTAATTTACTCTTTGCTGAGTACAGATTATTTACTTTGCATTTTTCCAGGTATCGAACGGATTAAACACATAAATTATTATTTTTCATTTTACCTTCACAAGCGAATAACAGAAGACTATTTAATTTGAAAAGCTCACCAATTTAGCTCCATGTTGAGTATGGTTTATAAAAAGACTTGTGATGAACACAAAAGTATAAAGTTTATTCTGCGCCCGACCTGGAAAGAGCCTTACTGATAAAAAGAATTCATTCAATAAAATCATTCTTATGGAATTTGGGAGATTACAAAAAAATCAATTGAATAAAGTTGATTTCAGTTTACCGAAAGAACCGGCTTTTAATAAGAGTGTTTTAAGCGGGAAAAAGTATGCGAATCCAAAAATTTATGTTGGCTGTGCCAAGTGGGGCAGAATAGAATGGGTGGGTAAAATTTATCCTGAAGGAACCAAAGAAAAAGACTTTTTATCGCTGTACATAGATCATTTTAATTCAATAGAATTAAATGCCACAGGATATAAAATGCCTTCTCCCCAGCAGGTAACAAAATGGGGAGAAAATGCCAGGGGAAAGAATTTTCTATTTTGTCCAAAGCTAACGCGCTACATAGTTCCGAATATTGATATCGCGCGCGAGAAAAAATATACAGAGCAATTTATAGAATCGGTAAAAGGTTTTGGAAAAAATTTAGGCCCTTTTTTTATGATGCTTGAAAACCTTTCTCCGTTGAAGTCAAAATTATTATTTGAATTTCTATTCGATTTCCCCAAAACAAATCAACTGTTTATTGAGTTGCGCCATCCTGATTGGTTTAGTGATCAGAAAATTTTCAGCGGATTATTAAAAGAACTTTCTCTATCAAATGTTGGATTAATAATTACAGATACCGCAGGAAGAAGAGATGTGGCGCATATGAATTTGACCGTTCCAAAAGCATTTGTACGCTTTGTAGGCAATAGCCTGCACGCAACAGATTACAAAAGATGTGATGAATGGGTGCAGCGTATAAAGTATTGGCTGGAGCATGGTCTTGAAGAAATGTATTTTTTTATGCACATGCACGATGAAGCAGCGTCACCGGAATTAATAGTTTATTTTATTGAACAACTCAATAAAAAATGTAAATTGAAATTGCACAATCCTGATTGGAAGAAGTGAGTTAAATTGTTGAATTGTTGGATTCTTGAATTGATAAATGTGGATTGTTGAATTTTTAAATTGTTGAATTTGTTGATTTTTTAAAATCTGCTTTGAAATATTTTTTTATTCTTTTGGATTTTAACTTTACTAAAAAAACATGACAGCTAAAACTTCTTTTATTTTTATTTTTATTTTCATAATCGCATCCTGTTCTTCAAATAAGTATGCAGCCACAAACAAGGTTTATAAAAAGCAGGTAAAAAGATTTGCGAAAGAAATAAGTAAGTATCCTTTAGATGGCACCCGTTCTACATGGGTGGGCACTACCAACTTCGGGTTGCGCAAGCCTGATTTTGTAATCATTCATCACACTGCAGAAAACAGTTGCGAACAAACATTAAAAACCTTTACGCTTCCACGCACACAAGTAAGTGCTCACTATGTAATTTGTAAAGATGGCACTGTGCATCACATGCTTAATGATTATTTGCGCGCCTGGCAGGCGGGCAATAGCTCGTGGGGAAATGACAAGGATATTAATTCATCTTCCATCGGTATAGAATTGGATAATAATGGTTTTGAGCCATTTCCACCAGCGCAAATAAATAGTTTACTAACGGTATTGGATACCCTAAAACGGAAATATTATATTCCTACCGCAAATTTTATTGGGCACTCTGATATAGCACCTTCCAGAAAAGTTGA
>JBDTEK010000067.1:0-17811 GCA_039922575.1 Ginsengibacter sp. | reverse complement strand
ATCCTGTTCTCCTGAAAAGAAGTCTCCCTTGGAATACCAATGAATAACTCTACACCCTTCGGTTTTACATCCAGGGTTTCTTCCAAAGTTTCGTAGGTAAATGAAGGTGAAACAAAAGGTTTTGAGGCTGCCATAGAATTAATTTAGGATGAGATAGAGTTATAAAAATAAAATTTTATCGGGGAAGTTCCACAATCAATTTTCTTTTATGCTTATCAAGTATCTGAAAATTAGAATATACAGTCGTTTCCGGAAAAATTTCAAGCGCCTTTTCAGGCCACTCAACCATACAAATTTCATTACTGTTAATGCAGTCCTCCATTCCGGCATCCATTGCTTCTCCTTTACTTTTGATTCGGTAAAGATCGATGTGATAAATTATGCTTCCACCAGAAGACCTATATTCTTGAATAAGAGAATAAGTAGGACTGGTAACAGTTTCATCTACTTTCAACTCTTTGCATAGCGCACTTATGAAAGTAGTTTTACCCGCTCCGAGTTCGCCTGTAAAAGCAAAAATTTTAAAGTTGTTTGTAATTTGTAAAAATTTTTTTGCTGCTTCGTCAATTTCTCTCAATTCGAAAATAATTTCCATTTCAAATCCGTTTTATTGTAAAAATACTATTTGAACGATAATATTCTCAAGAAGAGTTAATTAGAGAATTTTCCCAAATTAAATGATCTACTGTTTTTCGCTGATATGGTAAAATGAAAAATAATAATTTTATGTAAAATCAGGTTTAGCCAGCTTTTTCATAGTTGTGCAATCCCGAGCATCTCTCAATTAAAAAAAAATTTAAATGGGCACACATCCAGAAAAAAGAACCGTTTTACTGTAAGCGTATTTTTTTTATTAAACTTAGAAACCGTACTATCATTTAATAAGTTGATTTTTTATCCTTACCAAACATTATTCTTACAAAAAAGAAAATAGACTAAAGAAGCAGTCATTTCACTTAATTTGCTTTCTTTATTTTAATGTGAAAAAAATATATTTAATGAAATGAGCGAGGCGGAAAATGTTTTAAAAAAATATTGGGGATATGATGCTTTTCGGCCACTTCAGTCAGAAGTTATTCAATCTGTATTATCGGGAATAGACACGCTTGCCTTAATGCCAACAGGCGGGGGTAAATCAATTTGTTTCCAGGTTCCTTCCCTGGCAACAGAGGGTTTGTGCCTTGTAATAAGCCCCTTAATCGCATTAATGAAAGACCAGGTTTATAACCTGAAACAAAAGGGAATTCCGGCACTTTCCATTTATTCCGGAATGGGTTTTACAGAGGTAAAAAAGACGCTGCAAAATGCCGCTTACGGCAATTTTAAATTTCTATACGTTTCGCCGGAAAGATTGGAGACTGATTTATTTTTGGAATTTCTTCCGGTGATAAAGGTGAACCTGATTGCAGTAGATGAAGCACATTGTATTTCACAATGGGGATATGATTTCAGGCCTCCTTATTTACGAATCGCGTCTATACGACAATTTTTCCCAAACGTTCCCATATTAGCGCTCACCGCTTCTGCTACTTTAAGTGTGCAAAAAGATATTTGCAGTAAATTAGAATTTAAACCTGGCTTCCAATCTTTCCATCAGTCATTTGAAAGAGCCAATCTTTCCTACAGCGCTTTTGAGCTTTCTTCAAAACAAAATAAATTATTAACTGTTTTAAAAAAGGTACCAGGCACAGGAATCGTTTATTGTAAAAGTAGAAAACGAACAAAAGAAATTGCTGAACTTTTAAAATTAAATGGCATAAGTGCAGACTTTTACCATGCAGGATTGTCCAATGATGAACGCAATAAAAAACAGGAAGAATGGATCAATAACAAAACACAAATCATAGCTTGTACCAATGCTTTTGGAATGGGCATAGACAAGCCAGACGTAAGAACTGTGATTCATTATGAGGTTCCGGATGCATTGGAAAATTATTATCAGGAAGCAGGAAGAGCCGGAAGAGACGGAAAAAAATCTTATGCTGTTTTACTCTTCAATAACGCAGAAATTAACGAACTAAAAAAACAACCGGATATCCGTTTCCCCAATATGATGATGATAAGAAAAGTATATGCTGCTTTGTGCAATCATTTTCAGTTGCCTTCCGGACTGGGTGAAGGGCTTTCGTATGATTTTGATATCAACACTTTTGTAAAAAATTTTAAACTCGAGGTATTTATAGCAAACAATGTAATAAAAATTTTGGAACAGGAGGAATTGATCAGTTACAGCGAACAATTCTTTTCACCATCAACCGTAGTTTTTACAACAGATAAAAAGGAGCTTGAAATATTTGAAAAAAATTATCCGCAATACGATGAAGTTATAAAAGGATTGCTGCGATCTTATGATGGAATATTTGATTATCCGGCACTAATAAATGAAACACAGCTCTCTAAATTTATTTCAATAAAAAAAGAAAAATTGATAATCGTACTTAATGAGATAAAAAAAATTGGGATCATTGACTACACACCCCAAAAGGAGAAACCGCAAATAATGTTTTTGCAAAATAGAGTAAATGCCGATGATCTTATTATTAATGAAAAAAATCTTTTAAAAAGAAAAGACGCGTTTGAAAAAAGGTTGAGTGCGATGATTCTATTCACGGAAAATAAAAACCGGTGTAGAAGCCAGATGGTTGCTGCCTATTTTAATGATCATCAGGTAAAGCCCTGTGGCATTTGTGATAATTGCATACGGAATAAAAAAAGCGTTTTATCAACCGAAGAATTTGAAGCTATTTCAAAAGAGATAAAAAAAATAACGCGGGAAAAATATGTGCCACTTTCTTACCTCTTTCAAAATTTATCTCCGTTCACGCAAAATAAAATAATGAAGACACTTAATTTTTTACAGGAAGAAAACAAAGTAACTATTTCTCAGGATGGATTAATAAAATTAAAATAAGAAAAAAGCCAATTTAGACACCGTTCTTAAAAAATTTCCATTCTTTCCTTTTAACAAAGAAAAAACCGCTTGACTTTATTCCAAAGGGGAAAAGAATAATATCAATTTTCAAAATTAATTACCGTAATTATACTTCGTAATTATACTTTTTAACAAAAAAAAAAAGGGGACCCAGATAGAAATCTAGTCCCGCTTTAAAATCCAATATCCTATGAAAAACCATGACGAAGATAATACTCAAAACATTATCATACAAGAGTTTTTATATAATTCTATAAAAAATAGTACTCTTATAGGGTAAAAATCCACTTCTATTTAGTAAGTGGCAGCTTTTATTGAGTAATTGGAAATAAAAAAAAGGAAAAATTTATGTTAAAACCAACTTTTACTTGATTTTTTGCTTCTGCCGCCTAGCCCCAAAGAACCCAACAAACTTCTTACTATTGTATTTCCGGCGGTTCGCATGATGCTTTTTACTACTGTATTATCGGCTACTTTCTCCAAAGTACTTTTTTCCGGTTTTGCTTCTTTGCCACTTCCTGCAGATGGTGGGTTAGCTGCAGCCTCCAACAATTTAGCCGTAAGAATTTCATAGGCGCTTTGGCTGTCAATTACCTGGCTATATTTAGCAACCAATTTAGAATTGCTCACCAAAGTATTGATTTCTGTATCCGTCAGTACATCCATTCTGCTTCGGGGCGTACACATCATTACATGTGCAAGAGGCGTTGGAATACCTTTTTCGTTTAATAAGGTAACCAATGCTTCTCCAATACCAAGTTGTGTTATTAAATCTTCAGTCTTGTAAAATGTAGTTTCGGGATAATTCTGTGCGGTTTGTTTAATTACCGTTCTGTCATTTGCGGTGAAAGCCCTTAATGAATGTTGAATTTTTAATCCTAATTGGCCTAACACACTTGCAGGAACATCCATGGGATTTTGAGTGCAAAAATATATTCCAATCCCTTTGGAACGGATAAGTTTAATTACCGTATTTATCTGATCAAGCAATGCCTTGGTGGCCTCTTCAAAAATAAGATGTGCCTCATCAATAAAAATGATCAGCTTTGGCTTATCCATATCTCCTTCTTCAGGGCATACTGCATATAATTCTGCCAGCATCTGAAGCATAAATGTGGAAAATAATTTTGGCCTGTCCTGAATATCAGTCACTCTTAAAACACTTATCATTCCCCGTCCATCATCATTGATTCGCATGAGGTCTTCTACCTCAAAACTTTTTTCTCCAAAAAAAAGATCCGCACCCTGCTGCTGCAGTTCTATTACTTTTCTCAAAATAGTTCCTGTGGAAGTTGTAGAGATATTTCCATAGGAAGCCTGTAATTCCTGCTTTCCTTCGTTACCCACATATTGCAATACTTTTATAAAATCTTTTAAATCAAGCAGCGGCATTTTATTATCATCGCAGTATTTAAATATCATTGCAACCACTCCGCCCTGGGTATCATTTAATCCTAAAATTTTAGTAATCAGAATAGGGCCGAACTCTGAAACTGTTGCTCTCAACCTCACCCCTTTCTGATCGCTTAAAGTAAGCAGATCAACCGGAAACGAAGCAGGTTTATATTCCATATTCAGTTTCTGATACCTTGAAGTAATTTTATCATTTATGGTTCCTGCCGCAGCTATGCCACTCAGGTCTCCCTTAATATCCATCAGCAATACAGGCACACTGGCATCGCTTAGCCCTTCGGCTATCATCTGAAAAGATTTCGTTTTACCTCCTCCGGTAGCTCCTGCTACAAGGCCATGCCGGTTCATTGTTGACAATGGCAGAAATATTTCTGCTTCCGGAATTACTTCTCCATCGAGCATGCCCGCACCTATCTTTATGGTCTCTCCTTTAAAGGTGTATCCGTTTTTTATTGCCTGGATAAAAGCTTCTTTATTAGCCATTTTTATTTTTTTGGGAAAGTTACAAAGTGAATTTGAAAATGATAAGTTTGTTTTAACTTTTTAGGCAATACATTTATCGTATTTATGATTGGCACTAAATATGTAAAACATGTCATAAAAACTAAATACCTTTATTCATAAAAAAATAAAAAAACAGTTATGGAAAATAAAAAACCAAAAATTCTTATTTGCGAAGACGATCCAAATCTGGGAATGGTATTGAAGAACTACCTGGAGCTCAATGACTATGATGTGGTACTCGAAAGAGACGGCAGGCTTGGCCTCGCAGCTTTTCAACGTGAAAAATTCGACCTTTGCCTGCTGGATGTAATGATGCCAAATATGGACGGATTTACCGTAGCTGAAGAAATAAGAAACGTTGATCCTGATATGCCACTGTTTTTCCTTTCAGCAAAAACAATGAAAGATGACATTATCAAAGGATACAAACTTGGAGCTGATGACTATATAACCAAACCCTTTGACAGCGATGTATTGCTCCATAAAATAAAAGCAATTTTAAAAAGAAACGAAGAACTTCACAGAGAAGAAGCCAATGCAGAATTCGATTTGGGAAAATACCATTTTAATCCACGGCTTCGCCAATTAGGGATCGGGAAAGACATACAAACGTTATCGCCAAAAGAAAATGAACTTTTAAAAATGCTTAGCGAATATAAAAATGACCTTCTTCCAAGAGAGAGTGCACTTAAGAAAATTTGGGGAAGCGATACTTACTTCAATGGCCGCAGTATGGATGTATATATTGCCAAGCTCCGCAAATATTTAAAAGGCGATCCAAATATTGAGATAGTAAATATTCATGGAAATGGATTTAGATTAGTAGTTCAGGAACCAGAATCATAATCATTCAATTACTTTTTAATAGTTTTTCCATTTTTTAACAGAACCGCAGCCACTAAACCTGCGGTTTCTGTTCTTAATCTGGTTTCTCCTAAACTAACAGGAGAAAATCCTTTTTCAATAGCGGCTTCTACTTCTTCAATTGTAAAATCTCCCTCAGGGCCAATCAAAATAATTTTGGAAGAAAATGGTTTAAAAGGAGCATCTTTCAATTCAATTTTTTCTTCATTAAAACAATGCGCTATAAATTTTTGATCGTAGCTCATATTATTTATCAGCTTCATTACACTCACTGGTTCAGCTAATTCAGGAAGCCATACCTGCCTGCTTTGTAGGATAGCACTTATCAAAATGGATTTCATTCTTTCATTCCGAAAATGAAACTTTTCTGTTCGATTGCAAATCAGCGGAATTATTTGTGAAACACCTATCTCAGCGGATTTTTCTAAAAACCATTCAAATCTTCCTGCATTTTTAATAAAGGATATAGCAATCGAAATTTTCGGCTGGTTTGCAGAAGTAAGAATCCTCTCCAATATTTTTACCTCTGTTTTCTTTTTATGGGAAGAAACAATTTCTGCAGTTAGCAGGTATCCATTACCGTTAGTTAGTTGAATCATTTCTCCTTCATTCATTCGCAATACCTGCACAATGTGCCTGGAGCTACTTTCGCTAAGAAAGAATTGATCAGAAGGAGGAAATATTTCTTCAAAAAAAAAGGGTAATTGCATTGAATTTTATTCTCAATTCTAAAAAATATTTGAATCCATTAGGAATAATCTATAAGTTTTCTTTTGGATTGCTGAATGGTTGTATGGTAGTTACTGATCATTCTAAATTTCTAAATGGGGCGTTGCCTATTCTAACATATACCGCCCTTACAAGGCTATAAAATGGGTTCTCTAAAATACTATTATTTTTAAATTTTCTGACATACGGTAATTCCTAATTCATAATTCCTAAAACGGCGCCTCATCATCAAATTCTCCGTCATTCATTTTACTTCCTTTTTGAATATACAATTTCGCTCCATCACCATCCACATCTCTTACCGGTTTCCAGCTACCTCCTGAAGGCAAACCGGGGCCAAAATCACTTCCTTCTCTTTCTATAAATTTTTGGATATGCAACAAAGCGGTTAGTTTAATTGTTTCCAACTGTCCATTTCTGTGTTTGGCAATACGCACATCAGTATCTCCTTTGTTACTCTCTCCCATTTCATTCGTGTGTATATCATGGTACTCGGGGCGATACAAAAACATAACCATATCTGCATCCTGCTCGATGGCTCCGGATTCTCTCAAATCGCTCAATTGCGGCATTTTATTTCCTTCTTTTCTTTTTTCTACTTCGCGGCTTAGCTGGCTCAATGCGATGATAGGAATCTGTAATTCTTTTGCAAGGCCTTTTAAATCCCGTGAAATACGGCTGATTTCCTGTTCGCGATTTCCATTTCTGTTTTCACCGGTGCCGCTCATCAATTGCAAATAATCAATAATAATCAATCCTACATTGTGCTTATTTTTCAGGCGACGACATTTCGCTCTCAGTTCAAAAATATTCAATGCTGCTGTATCATCTATGTGAATGGGTGCAGACGCAAGTTTGTCTATTCCTTTTTTATACAATTGTTTCATTTCATGCTCTTCCAATCTGCCGCGCGCAATTTTTTCTAACCATATTTCACTTTCAGCGCTTAAAATTCTTTGTACCAATTGACTGGCACTCATTTCAAGAGAGAAAAAACCAACAGCAGTAGGTTTGGTAGGATGCAAGGCGGCATTACGGGCAAGATTAAGTGCAAATGCAGTTTTACCCACAGATGGCCTTGCGGCGAGAACAATTAGATCGCCTGCCTGCCATCCATAAGTTATGCGATCCAATGATTCATAACCAGAAGGGACACCAGTTATTTCGTCCTGGCGGGTTCTTAAATCTTCAATTCGTTGAATTGTTTTTACTAAAACAGTATCAATGCTTGCATAATCTCTTTTCAAATGATTGTTGGTAATTTCAAAAAGTTTACTTTCTGCCATATCCAGCAATTCAAACACATCGGTGCTATCTTCATAAGCGTCACCAATAATTTCGCTGCTTATTTTTATCAGCTCACGTTGTATAAATTTTTGAAGAATAATGCGTGCGTGAATTTCAATATTGGCTGAAGAAACAACAGAATTAGTAAGCTTTGTAATGTAAAAAGGACCGCCTACAAGGTCAAGTTCTTCTCTGAACTTTAGTTCTTCAACTACGGTTAACAGATCTATGGGCGAATTTTTTTGTTGCAAACCCTGCATTGTCCTGAAAATACGCTGATGTGCTTCTACATAAAAACACTCGGGCTTTAAAATTTCAACAACTACATCAAAAGCATTTTTTTCCAGCATCACCGCTCCAAGTACTGCTTCTTCCAGTTCCTTAGCCTGCGGTGGCACTTTGCCAAACTTCATTGTGCTCAGCTCCGGAGAACCACTTTTTCTCCTTGCTATTCTGTCTTTATTAAGGTTTGTAAGATCCATTTTTTACTTTCTGTAGTAGATTTTTGTTTTGAAATTAAAATAAATATTTCGTCATTTTTCACAAGTGGAGGGCTAAGGTAATGGACAAAATCCTATTTAAAGAAATTGTTAACGTCTTATATTTATACATACCCAATCCACATTTAGGTGCACACCTGTTGAGCATGTTTTCCACACTATTTATTTGTTTTTCCACAATTTAAATTTTTTTTCAGGAAATTTTCTTACTTAATGCACAATTGTATGTGAAGAAAGATTTTTGTCTTTTTTCTAAAATTCATCAAAAAAAAGTTTAATCTATTTCCGGATTTTTGGATAATATTTTTTTTATTTTGATATTTTTAAACCTAAATCCTTTGTCAGAAAGCATTATAAAGAATACATCCCCAATTCTTTCTTATTTTTGAAATTCTAAAAAAATAAAAAGCAACTTTTTTACAAAAATTACATGAAGATCAGTTACAAATGGCTCAAAGAATATCTGCCCACAGATGATACTACTTTAAAAATGACCGAGACTCCTCAAAAGCTGGCAGAGATTTTAACCTCCGTGGGCCTTGAGGTGGAAAGCATTGAAAAGTATGAAGAAGTACCCAACGGCCTTGATGGATTGGTAATTGGAAAAGTGCTCACATGCGAAAAACATCCGGACGCTGATAAATTAAAAATCACTACCGTAGATATTGGTACCGGAGAGTTTTTACAAATAGTATGTGGCGCATCAAATGTTGCAGCAGGGCAGAAGGTAATAGTAGCTACCACAGGAACCACCCTTTATCCCACTTCCGGTGATCCATTTACCATAAAAAAAGCAAAGATACGAGGGCAGGAAAGCAATGGAATGTTATGCGCTGAAGATGAAATTGGCCTGGGCAAAAATCATGATGGCATAATTGTGTTGACGCCTGAAACAAAACCAGGAACGCCCGCGGGAATATACTATGAGCTTTATAGTGATTTTACGATTGAAATAGGATTAACTCCCAACAGAATGGACGCTATGAGCCATCTCGGTGTGGCAAAAGATGTTTGCGCTTATCTTTCTCATCATCAGAAAAAGGAAATAAAAGTAATTTATCCTTTTAAAAACACTTTTAAACCCGACAACCATACCGTCCAGATAAAGGTTGAGATTGAGGATAGTGCTGATTGTGAACGCTATGCCGGAATAAGTATTTCAGGAATAAAAGTAGAAGTATCTCCTAAATGGTTGCAAAATAAACTGAAAAGTATAGGGCTAAAACCAGTTAACAATATAGTGGATATTACCAATTTCATTTTACATGAAACAGGGCAACCACTCCATGCCTTTGATGCAAAAAAAATAAAAGGAAATAAAATCGTTGTTAAAAAACTCTTCCAGGGAACTTCTTTTACAACACTTGATGGAAAAGAAAGAAAATTGAATGCCGAAGACATTATGATTTGTGATGGAAGCGATGAACCTATGTGTATTGCGGGCATTTTCGGTGGAGCAGAAAGTGGGGTTTCGGAAAATACAGATTCTATCTTTTTGGAAAGCGCCGTTTTCAATCCATCTTCTATAAGAAAATCCTTATTGAGACATAATTTAAGGACTGAAGCAGCCATGCGTTTTGAAAAAGGAATCAATATCGGCAATACCGTAGATGCATTAAAGCGCGCAGCAATCCTGATAAAAGAGGTTGCGGGTGGAAAAGTATCATCAGAAATTACAGATGTATATCCTGTTGCAAGAGAGAAAAAAGAAATTGCTTTATCCAATCATTACCTGAAAAAAATAAGTGGTAAAAATTACCATCCTGATACGGTAAAAAATATTTTACGAAGTTTAAATTTCACCATTCTACGGGAAGGCTTAGACGATATCCAGGTAGCCGCGCCTTTCAGTAACCCTGATATCACTATTCCGGCAGATGTAATTGAAGAAATAATGCGTATAGATGGGTTTGATAACATAGAAATTCCTGATACCATAAAAATGGCTCCTGCACCTGATCCGGGATTGAAAACAGCGCTTAAAAATGAGAAAATCATCTCTTGGTTGAATGGAAATGGGTTCAGCGAAATTTTCACTAATTCAATTACCAACAGCAAATACTTTGATGACGAAACACTTGCTCAATCTGTGCACATTATCAATAGCCTTAGCGAAGAATTAAATATAATGCGGCCTTCCATGCTACCTACCGGACTTGAATGTATTTCTTATAATATCAATAGAAAAAATAGTGATCTTCTATTCCTGGAGTTCGGAAAAACGTATTCTATGAAGGATAATAAATATGAGGAAAAAGAAAGTCTTGCATTATATTTTACAGGACATTTAAATGAGGGAAATTGGAATTCGCCTGCCAAAAAATTGGATATTTATTTTGTAAAAGGAATAGCGGAAGCCATCTTTAAACTGGCGGGAATAAAAGATTTTCAAATTACTATTTCAAAAAATGCACAGCTCGATGATTGTATTTCTGGAATGGTAAATGGATTGCAGCTTGCCATAGCAGGGAGTGTAAATCATTTACAACTCGAAAAATTCTCCATAAAACAACCCGTCTTTTTTCTTTGCATCGATTGGGAAAAATTAGTTTCATTTTCTATAAATCAACAAATCACTTTTGAGCCAATTGCAAAATATCCACAGGTACAAAGAGATCTCTCTTTGATAATTGATAAAAAAATCAATTACCAGCAAATAGAATCTTTGGTAAAATTATTGCAACTAAAGAAATTGACCCGTATCAGTTTATTCGACGTTTTTGAAAGTGAGAAATTGGGAAATAATAAAAGATCACTGGCTCTTAGTTTTACTTTTTCTGATAATGAAAAAACGCTGACAGATAAAGAAATTGACGGTATGATGAATAAAATAATAGAACTCATTGAATCTAAGCTTGATGCAGAAATAAGACGTAATGCCTGAATCTATTGACATCCATATAAAAAATATTCAAACAAAACTTCAGATGCTTTTGAAGAAGCATGGTACTTTGGAAAAAGAAAAAATTGGTTTAATAAAAGATAATGAAGTTTATAAATTGAATGAAAAAAAACTATCGGACAAAATAAATTTATTGGAACAACAAAACAATATTTTAAAGACCTCGGCCGGAAAGCTCGAAGGGGATGAAAAAAAAGAATTTGAGAAGAGTATCAACCAATACATCAGGACAATAGAAAAATGCATAGGAATGTTAAATAATTAATTATGGCGAACGACCAGGTCATTCCTTTAAATATTACCATCGGCGATAGAAACTATCGAATCAAAATTTTGCCTTCTGATGAAGAAACGATAAGAAAAACTTTAAAAATTATCAACGATAAGATCATTGAATTCCGCAGCCTTTTTGCCGGTAAAGACATGCAGGATTATATTTCTATGGTTTTAATCTGGTATGCTACTGAATCAAAAGGAGAGAATAATACCCTGCCGGGCCAATTAATGGAATCTTTACTAAAAATGGAAAAACAATTGGATGAAGCACTCGATAATTAATTGTTGCCTACAGCCAACTATCACCCGATCTCTACTTCTTGCAACTTCATACTATCTTTGAAATTATCCTTAATTTTTATTTAATGAGTGCAACAGAGTTGAGTTACCTGGTTTTTGGAATTGTATTAGTAATTGCAATAATTTTTGATCTTGGTTTACTTAGTAGAAAGTCACATACCATTTCCATAAAACAAGCTTTTTATCAAACCCTCTTTTGGGTGACACTTGGGCTTGGCTATTTTGTATTTGTATGGTTTGAAGACGGCCAAACATTGGCACTGGAATACATCAGTGCTTACCTTATGGAATGGGGATTAAGCATAGACAACATTTTCGTTTTCATTCTTATTTTCTCTTACTTTAATATTCCTGAAAGACACGCCAACAGGGTATTGCTTCTTGGGATTTTACTTGCTATCTTTTTGAGAATCATTTTTATTACAGTTGGTATTGCATTAATAGACCGGTTTTATTGGATCTTATATATATTCGGTGTTTTCCTCGTCTATACAGGAATTAAAATGTTTGTGGTGGATACTGAAAAAGAATTTAATGCACAGGATAATGCTGTTTATAAATTTTTAAAAAAAATGCTTCCGCTGACACACGATAGCAGCAGCGGAAAATTTACGATAATGATCAATGGTAAAAAACACTACACCATGCTTTTTGTAGTGCTGATCATGCTTGCGGCTACTGATATTGTTTTTGCACTTGATTCTATACCGGCAGTATTCTCCATTACACAACATAAAATGGTTATTTATACATCCAATGTTTTTGCGGTATTGGGGTTGCGGTCATTATTTTTTTTACTGAGAAGCGCAGTGGAGAAATTTAAATATCTAAAAGAGGGAATCGCAATCGTCTTAATTTTTATCGGGCTCAAAATGCTGATTTCTTACTTTGGAATTCATTTGCATATAGCTATCTCTTTGGGCGCTATTGTTGTATGCCTTGGCGGTTCCATTTTATATTCTATTTATAAAAGCAATCAGAATCAAAATACATTAAAAAACAATTAATTGAATGTAAGCATCCACTATACTATGGAGCAAATAGCTTCTGTTATAAAGGGAATTTTTTTACAAAAAATCAGTAACGTTCCTGGCCCAGCATGGCTTTCCTTAGATAGCCGAAAAGTTTTATTTCCTGAAAGCACCGTTTTTTTTTCTTTAAAAACCCGTCATCAAAATGCCAATATATTCATAGAAACTTTGTATAAAAAAGGTGTAAGAAACTTTGTTACTGATGATAAAAGCATCGACATCACTGCTTTACCAGCGGCCAATATAATAATAGTTTCTTCCACTATAAGTGCTTTACAAAAGATAGCAACCTCTTATAGAAATGAATTCCGGAATTTACCCGTTATTGGAATTACCGGTAGCAATGGAAAAACAATAGTAAAAGAATGGCTTAATCACCTCCTCGAAAATGAATATTCTATAGCAAGAAGCCCTAAAAGTTATAATTCTCAAATAGGCGTTCCTTTAAGCGTCTTAAATATTAAAAAAGGAAACGATCTCGCTTTACTGGAGGCGGGTATTTCATTGCCGGGAGAGATGGAAAAATTAGAGAAAATAATACAACCGGCCATAGGCATTTTAACCAATATTGGCAATGCCCACGACGAAGGATTTAAAAGCCGAGATCAAAAATTAAGAGAAAAATTAATCCTGTTCAAAAATGCAAATCGTGTAATTTTTAACTCGGATAATAAAGAAATTTTTAAAGAAATAAAACTTCTGCAACAAGAAAATAAAAAGATCCAATTATTTTCATGGGGTAAGAAGCAGGGGAATACTTTGCAAATAAAATCAGTTGTTAAAACCAATTTTATTGCTACCATTGAAGCGGTTTATAAAAAAGAAACGTTTAAAATCTCAATTCCTTTTATTGATAATGCTTCCGTTGAAAATGCTGTTAATTGTTGGTGTGTATTATTTGTTTTGAATAAAACGTCTCAGGAAGTCTTTAACCGTTTCAATTCACTTTATTCTATTGAAATGCGGCTGGAGCTAAAGCGGGGTATTAACCGGTGCACTATTATCAACGATAGTTATAGCAACGATCTGCAATCACTGAGCATCGCCCTTGATTTTTTAAATCAACAGAAACAACATAATTACCGCACCCTTATTTTATCAGATTTTTTACAGTCAGGTATCACACCCAAAGAATTATATACGCAGGTATCCCAACTTTTGAAGCAGTATCAAATTGACAGGTTATTTGGCATAGGACCCGATATTTCTTCTTATCAAAATGAGTTTTCCTTCTTAAAAAAGAAATTATTTTTTGAAAACACAGATCATTTTTTAAAAAATATTCAACTTCATCAATTTCGTGATGAAAATATTTTAATAAAAGGAGCACGACAATTTCAGTTTGAAAAAGTGAGTCATGCTTTGGAACAAAAAGTGCATCAGACGGTACTTTCAATCAATCTGAATGCTTTGGTTTTTAACTTTAAGAAGTATAAAGAAATGCTTCATCCTTCCACTAAAATAATGGCGATGGTAAAGGCTTCAGGTTATGGAAGCGGAAGCCACGAAATAGCTTCAGTGTTGGAATACAATAAAGTGGATTATCTCGCTGTGGCCTACGCTGATGAAGGCATAGAACTGCGCCAGGCCGGAATTGAATTACCACTTATGGTGATGAATATTGACAACAGCACATTTGATTCCATTGTCAATAATAACCTGGAGCCTGAAATTTTTTCGTTCGAATTATTACATGACTTTATCTCGTATTTGAAATTGAATGATTTGGAAAACTATCCGGTCCATTTAAAAATTGATTCCGGCATGCACCGCCTTGGCTTTGAGGAAAAAAACATAGATCAACTATCGGAAACGATCACAAAAAATAAATACATCAAAATAAAAAGTGTATTCACACATCTTGTGGCAAGTGATGATGAGAATGAAGATGATTTTACATTCCAACAATTCAATATTTTTAAAAGCTGTTGTTTAAAAATTGAAAAGGTGTTAGGCTATTCATTTTACAAGCATATTTCCAATACTTCGGCCATCAGCCGTTTGCCACAATTGCAAATGGATATGGTTCGGCTCGGTATTGGCCTTTACGGTTTTGATGGCAACAAAAAAATGCAGAAAAAATTAAAAAACGTAGTATCATTAACAACAACTATTTCGCAAATAAAAAATATAAAAGCCGGTGAAACCGTAGGTTACGGAAGAAACGCTATAGTAAAAAAAGATAGTGTTATCGCAACTGTACGAATAGGATATGCAGATGGATATTCAAGAATTTTAGGAAACGGAATTGGGAAAATGAGAATCAAAAACAAATTAGTTCCGGTGATAGGAAACGTTTGCATGGATATGACAATGGTGGATATTACAGGTATAAAAAAGATTAAGGAAGGAGATCAGGTAACCGTTTTTGGCGAATCGCCTTCAATAGAAGAACTCGCGGAATGGTCAAATACGATACCTTATGAAATAATGACCGGTATTTCGCAAAGAGTGAAGAGAGTTTATTTTGAAGAGTGATTTATAAAACTTTGTAAAAATGATGGTTCAATTCTGATACACGGGATCCTATTTTAAATTAATGGAAAACTTTCCTTCTTTTCAATGAGATCGCATCTGGTAATAAAGTGGGTTTCCTTTTAGTTGAACCTTACTGCTAAGAATAAAATAATAATTTCTGATTCTTTAGCATCTGCAACAACATTCTGCGCGCAGAGCGCACGAACTATCAATTACTTTTTAATGCTCGTGATGGTGTTGCATTGACGAAAACTCTTCGGGAGAAATTTCTTTTTCAGTTGGTACCACCTGAGTTTCAAGCCAGTTGAATAATTTTTCTGTGATCAATCTCCTATAAGAACTATCAACTTGTTTTTCGTCTTTCATCATCCGGTCAACATAACTTTCCAGCCATTGCATATCTTCTCCCAATTTCATGTGGCCAAAATAAGCGGAGATTTCCTTTCGCATGGAATCTTTTAATTCTCCATCAGCCACTTCCAGGCCATTTTCTTTAATTATTTTATCACTAATAAGCGTCCACTTAAGTTGATTTGAAAATGTTGGATATTCCGCTTCCACTTCTTCGGAAGATTTTTTCTTTTCGCCACCCATTTGCATCCAACGTTTTAAAAATTCATCAGGAAACTGTAAAGGTGTTTCTATTAATGAATGATACAATTGATCGTGTAACTGGTTGTGCGATGCGGCATCCCATTGTTTCTGAATTTCTTCTTCCAAATTTTTGCGAAAATCCTCTTCGGTTTTAATTTCTTTTCCCGGAAAAATAAGTTCGAAAAACTCTTCGTTCAGTCCTTTTTTTTCTACCAGGCCAATTTTGGTGATGGCCATTTTAAAATATTTTTCTCCGGAAGCAGGATCATTTTTATCCAATCCAATATCTTCCAATATCCATTCTCTTTCTTTTTCAGGGAAAGCTTTATTTAATTGCAACACAATAGAGTCACCTACTCTTTTACCCAGAAGTTTTTGTTGAAAATCTTCAGTAAAATATTTTACTAAAATCGAATTATCTTTTTTGATCTCTTCTTTGGCAACATCGCCTTCCGCGGCCTCAATTACGTTTCCTTCTGAATCACTTTCTTCAAACAGCACATTTAATACATTATCAGGGCCTGAAACCTCTTCTACATCCTTTAACTCTCCATTTTTCGTTACCAGCTTCTCCAACTCTTCATTTACCATATCCGGAGTGGCCTTTACTTTATACAAAACAGGCTTCGCTGCCGCAAGTGCACCTAAGGTAACTTCCGGTTTCAATCCTATTTCAAAAGGAAAATCATAATCAGCCGGATGGTTCATATCCAATCCCCGCAAATCATTTTCCATTGGCAAAGGCTGAGCAAATATTTCCGGTTTTTCTGTTTGCAAATATTCTTGCAATTCCTTTTCCACCGCTTTAATTACTTCATCATAATAAATAGAAGCGCCGTACATCTTTTTCACCATTCCGGCAGGCACCATTCCCTTTCTAAAGCCAGGAATATTGGCCTTTTTACTTGTTTCTTTTATTGCTTTTTCAAATGAAGGAAAATAATCTTCTTTAGAAACTTTAACTACTAATTTATCGTGAAGATTGCCGAGATTTTCTTTTGTTACGCTTGCCATTACAATATTTTATCCACCGTCAGGAACGGTATTTTATATTTTCTTATTCAGAAAACAGTTGAAGAAAGTGCGCATGGAGGGACTCGAACCCCCATACCTTGCGGCATCAGATCCTAAGTCTGACGTGTCTACCAATTTCACCACATGCGCGTTTGGGGCGGCAAAAGTAATGGATTTACATTTAAAAAAAATAAACTTTCAGGAGAATTATTATTTTTTAAAAAACAGTTAGGACAGGGATGGTACAGCCTAATCAAAATTTTTTTAGCAAAAGATGCAAAAACTATCCAGACAGGGACACTTGTCTATCAGTCAAAAGATAACATCACACCAATTATTTATGATGTGCAAACAACCAAGAGAAGAATTCGGGTTCTTTAAATGCATCATCCCAACTATCATGACCATCTTCCGGTTTTAAAGTCAATCTCACTTCAGCACCATTCTCTTTCAATGCTGTCGCCATATTTTGACTAAATATTGGGTCAACTACATTATCCTTCAAACCATGAAAAATCCACCAGGCAGTTTCAGTTAATTGCTTTGCGGTAGAAGTATCTGCACCACCGCATATTGCAAAAGCAGCAGCAAAAGTACCTGGCATACGTTTCACCATTTCAAAAGTGCCCATGCCACCCATGGAAAGGCCACCAATGTATAATTTGTTCTTATCAAGACGGTAAGTACTTTCTACATTTTTAAAAAGCGCTATTGCTAATTTCATAGCAACCGTGGGTTCGCTATCTTTTTTAAAGAATATTACTCCTTTCCTTGTAATGGTATCAAAATGAAAATCAACATTTGCCCAAAAACTATTGGCAGCACATTGAGGAAACACTATTATAGCAGGATATTTTTCCCTGATACTATCTGCCAGGAAAATTGCCCCCCCATGAACCAGTTGTTTTTCATTATCATTACCTCTTTCGCCGGCACCATGTAGAAAGAAAACGATCGGATATTTTTTATTTTTATCAAAATGTAATG
>JBDTEK010000066.1:0-2908 GCA_039922575.1 Ginsengibacter sp. | reverse complement strand
CCCTTTTGAACATGCATTATTTTCCCAATAATATCCTGTATATCTATATGACTCAAATCTATTTGTGCAAAAGATTTCTGCCCATAAAACATACACATAAACAAAAAAATAAACCTAATCAATCTCTTCATATCTTACTTCTTTTAACCGGATCTTTTTTACCAATTACAATAACACCTACCATTGCGCTTAAAAATAAAATACTGCTTATTTCAAATGGCACAACGTATTGATTGAATAAGGCTTTCCCAAGATTTTCTATCAGCCCCACACTGGTTCCGGGCCTGATTACTACATTATGCGTATCAGCATGAGAAAGCGCGGCAACTAAAACGATCATTAAAGTTAATCCTGAAATAATACCTGCCATCTTCATGTACATATTTTTCACAGGTTCCGCATCCGCATTTAAATTCATCAGCATTACCACAAAAAGAAAAAGCACCATGATAGCGCCGGCATAAACAATTATATTTACAATGGCCAGAAACTGGGCATTCATTAAAATATAATGCCCGGAAATGGAAAAGAAAACCACAATCAACCATAACACGCTAAAAATGGGATTCTTACTGGAAACCACGCCAATGGCACCTATCAAAGCCAGAGCGGCTAAAAACCAAAATACAATCTGAGTTACTTCCATCTATTTATTTTTTTCAGCTTTGAGCTTTAAGCTTTCAACCTTGAGCTAATATCTTATATAATCAATGTTCATTCCCGTGCCCTTCCGGATGTGTTGCCCTCGTTCCCCTTGCTTTTGCAAATCCTTCCGGGTCTGTTTTAGGATTAGGAATCAAAAGATCCTCTTTTCCATATATAAAACCTTTACGTTCGTAATTTGCAGGTGCAAAAGTTTCAGTCAGATACACTGCATCTTTTGGACAAGCCTCTTCGCATAATCCGCAAAATATACAACGTAGCATATTGATCTCGTACTTTGCCGCATACTTTTCTTCCCTGTATAAATGTTCTTCTCCAGGCTTGCGTTCCGCGGCTTCCATAGTAATGGCTTCAGCGGGGCATGCTAATGCGCATAATCCACATGCGGTACAATTTTCACGGCCTTCTTCGTCTCTGTTTAAAATTTGTAGTCCACGAAAAACGGGGCTGAACTTCCTTTTCTGCTCAGGGTAGCGTATAGTAGGCACTTTTTTAAACATGTGCCTGAATGTAATTCCCATTCCTTTAAAAATAGCGGGTAAATACATTCGCTCCCATATTGTCATGGGCTGCCTTGAAACAGGTTTTATTCTGGTTGTTAATGCTTGCATTATAATAATGTTTTTAAAATAATTTTGACCATAATTTCAAAACCAATACCTCAATTTTTCATAAATCCTAAAATAGTTATACTCTACTTACCTATTTTTTCCGCAAATATTCCTTACAATTTACTTAATAGTTTCTCCTGATAAAATCATCGCGTGCAAAAGTATTATTATGTTTAGAAATGCCAGTTATTTTGTTTCAATAAAATGATAGCTCCTGTAACCAGCATATTTAACAATGCCAAAGGTAACAGTAGTTTCCATCCAAGGTTCATTAATTGATCGTACCGGAATCTCGGAACCGTCCACCTTACCCACATAAAGAGAAAAATGAAACAACAAATTTTGATAAAAAATACCCCACATTCCAATACTGCCGTCCAGTTCATTCCAATATTGTGGATCAAATTCGCATCATTTACAAAAGGAATATCGTAGCCCCCAAAATAAAGGGTTGTCATTACCGCGCCGCTCAAAAACATATTGATGTACTCTGCAAATAAATAAAACCCCAGTTTCATGGAAGAATATTCAGAATTGTAACCACCAATCAGTTCATTTTCGGCCTCAGGCAAATCGAAAGGCGTACGGTTGGTTTCTGCAAAAGCGCAAATAAGAAAAATCAAAAATCCTAACGGCTGATATACAATATTCCACCATTGGTCTTTTTGCTGTTCTACCATTTCATTAAGGCTAAGTGTACCCGTTACCATTAGCAGGGCAATCAGAGAAATACCTAAAGCCAGTTCGTAGCTTATTATTTGGGAGCCTGCCCGCATAGCACCTAATAAGGAAAACTTATTATTACTAGCCCAACCACCAATCATAATGCCGTAAACCCCTAAGCTCACTACACCAAAAATGTATAGAATACCGATATTCACATCTGCTATTTGCAGAGAAACATGCCTTCCAAAAAAATCAATAGTTCCACCCCAGGGGATTACAGCACTCACCATCATCGCGGTGAGCATGGCCAGGCAAGGCCCCAGGATAAATAAGAATTTAGATGAAAAGTTGGGAACGATCTCTTCTTTATAAAATAATTTCAACCCATCAGCCAATGGTTGGAAAATTCCAAATGGGCCTGCGCGATCAGGACCGATTCTATCCTGCATCCATGCGGCTACTTTTCTCTCTGCATATGTGGAATACATTGCCACTATTAATGAACCCATTACCACTGCTAAAATTAAAACCAATTTTTCAGTAAAAAGTGCCCAGTCAAGAACTAAAAATGTTTGTTGTAAATACATTTGCGAAAACTAATTTAAATTATAGTACATTTTTATGATCATTAATTTCTAATCTGATAGTGGCGGCATCAACAATTTCTTTTTCCTCATCCCGTTCAATAAAAGTAATGGAAGTAGCGGGACCGGGAAGAATACTTAGATCAATATCGGCTGTATTCACTTCACTTTCTTCATGAATATCCAAAAGTAATAATGGATCGCGTCCGTTTAATACTTTATCCAGCGGGTCCGATGGCACCACTTTTTTTACATAATGATTGGTAGAAATAACAGAGTGCCTGTTTATTGTGGTTGGCCCTTCAATAACCCAATCTGAAGTTTTCTTTTTTTCAAAACGGCATGTGTTGCATATCCAGGCTGCTTTTCCATCAATGTCCTGCA
>JBDTEK010000065.1:0-29109 GCA_039922575.1 Ginsengibacter sp. | reverse complement strand
GTGGAACCTTTGTAATAAGTCCGATCTTTCAAACTTTGAATTATGTAAACATAGAATGCCATAAAATGAAAAAAAGTCCCGATGATATACAGGACTTTATTTGCGGACCGGACGGGACTCGAACCCGCGACCTCCGCCGTGACAGGGCGGCATTCTAACCAACTGAACTACCGATCCATTTCCCCGATTTGGGAGCGCGAAGATAGCAAAATATTTTTCCTGACAAAAAATTAATCTTGAGTTTGCCAATTCTTTTATAAAGCAGTTCATTGTCAGGAGTTCTAATGTAACTTAACTCCGTTCAAATATAATTTGACCGTTTTGAAAATGCCGGTAGGGTGAAAATAAAAATCATTTTGCTTTCAATAAAATTGGCATTCTTTATTAGTATTAAACCCTATTAAGTCTCCTTCCGCAATTAGTGCTTTGTGAATTTCCGGGGGCCAAGCAATTCAAATTTTTGATCCGGATCAAAGATTGCTATCAGCCAGCATTTGAAGCCATTAAAACAATACGATTTACTATAGTGCTAAAAAAATATATTTAAAATTTCTCATAAATTAAATAATAAATCCTCAATTTTACACGAAATTGATGCAGAATTGTTAGCGTCTGCTTCAATATTGATGGTACTTTCTTTGAGCCGGAAACTCGTTAGAATTATCCCTCATATCGAAAAAAAATAAATTAAAAAGCATTTATCAAACTAAATTTTCCAGAATGAAAAAAGTATTATTAACTATATTGATACTAGTAGTGGTCGTGATCGGAATAGCAGCCACTTATGTAAAATTCGCACTGCCGAATGTAGGCGCCGCATCAGACTTGCATATAGCAGTTACCCCGGAAAGAGTACACCACGGTGAATATCTCGCGAACCATGTGGTGCTTTGTATGGATTGTCATTCTACAAGGGATTGGGGCAAATTTTCGGGGCCTATGGTTGCAGGTACCAATGGAAAGGGCGGAGAATTGTTTGATGAAGACCTGGGTTTCCCCGGCAAATTTTATTCAAAGAATATAACGCCTGCTAATTTAAAAACTTGGACAGATGGAGAAATCTTTCGCGCGATTACTACGGGAGTGGATAAATTTGGAGATGCACTTTTCCCTGTGATGCCCTATTCTTATTATGGCAAAATGGATAAAGAAGATATTTATGATGTAATAGCTTACATCAGGAGTCTTCCTTCTATTGAAAATAAAACCCCCGATCGCAAAATAGATTTTCCAATGAATTTTATTGTGAACACTATTCCCACCAAAGCCGCATTTGTAGAAAAGCCCCCTAAGTCGGATACAATTAAATACGGATCTTACCTTGTGAACGCTGCTGCGTGTATGGAATGCCATACCCAGGTTAAAAGTGGACAGATCATTAAGTCCCTTGCTTTTAGCGGTGGTCGCGGGTTTGACATGCCAAACGGTACGGTATATTCTGCTAATATCACTCCTGATAATACAACAGGGATAGGTAATTGGACACCGGAACAATTTGTTGAACGGTTTAAAGCTTACACCGACCCTGCAAACACGCCCGCTAATTCTCCGGGTGCTGTGAATACCATCATGCCATGGACTATGCTGGGAGGCATGGATACATCGGACTTAAGGTCTATTTACGCTTATTTAAGAACATTAAAACCTGTGAGCCATCATGTGGATCATTTTGTGGTAAAGGCAGACACTGAAAAACGCAAATAATGATAGCACGATGCAGTAAACCCATGTTTATTTGTTTACTTGGTTTTATTTTATAGTAATAATTTTTGAAAATATAAAATTCACAATACAGCCTGCACCTTACACACTGTAAGTTGAAGCGTTTAATTGTGCAATTAGAGTTTAATTAGGTTTGGCTTTACTTTGAGTAATTAGCTTTAATTGAAATCATGTGAGTCGAGAAACTATTTGAAAATTCCTGGTTCAACATTTCAAAAGGAATTCTTTTCAGGGGAATAAGTGCTATCTCCAGTTCTGAATGCTTTAATTATACACTGAATCAGGGTCTATTCTATTATAATACATTTGTCCTAAAAAAGCAGTTTCAAGGGGCAATCAATGAATGAATAACAAAAAAAAGGGGACCTGGATGAAAATCCAGTCCCGAATTAAATCCAATATCCTATGAAAAACCAAGGCGAATTTAGACTTATATTTTAATTTTCCAAGGAAATGTTTTTTATGTGATTCATCAGCTAAAATTGACTTCTAAAGTCCATTTTAGCCACTTCCACAAAAGATCTTTCAAGGGGGAAACTTATTCCAACGAATTATTTTTAAGAACGTTTTTAAAAAAAGTAACTTCCCTGGTACATAAATACTCTATATAAATATCTATGGGGATTACCAGATTTTAATTATAAACACGTAGCTTAAAAATGATAAATAAGATTGAATTTAAAGGTGAAAAAATTATAGAAATAAATGAGGATCAAACAATATTAGAGGCATCACTAAAAGCCGGTATTCCGCATTATCATGAGTGTGGTGGAAAAGCAAAGTGTTCAACGTGCCGGGTCCTTGTATTAACTGGGAATGATAACTTATCGTTACCGAATGAGAAAGAGCTAAGATTAAAAAAAATATTAGGTTTTAGTGATAACATACGGCTGGCGTGCCAAACCAAGGTGACAGGTAACAATGTAACTGTACGAAGGATCATCCGGGATAGAACGGATGTCTCCATATATTCACATCTTTATAAGAAAGATGAAACCTTTCAGGAAGTAGGTGAAGAAATGGAACTCGCCCTATTTTTTATTGATACCAGAAATTTTACTCCTTTCATGGAGAAACATCTTTCCTTTGACGTAATTCATATTATAAGGCGTCTTTTTCAAATCTTCAAAAATGCGATTGAGACACATAACGGCAAGATAATAGAAACTGCAGGCGATGGATTATATGCCGTATTTGGATTTGAAGACACCCTGGTAAATGCGGTTAATCTTGCTGTAGAAGCCGGCAATCAGATTTTGAATGATTTGAAAATCTTTAATGACACCTATGCTGAAAATTATTTTGGTCATCGCTTTGAAGTGGGAATAGGGCTGCATGCAGGTAAGGTTATAGCTGGCAATATTGGTCTTGGTATCAGTAACAACCTTACCGTAATGGGTCTTCCTGTTAACGTAGCTGCAAGGTTACAAGAAGCAACCAAAGAGGTAAATAACTGTTTCCTTGTTTCAGATTATGCTTATTCATTTCTTTACAATCATGTTAAAAACCCGCAAACCATCAACATGTCGCTCAAAGGAGTGTCAGGCACTCTCAATGTATTTCTGCTGGGGCATTCCTATTCTTAAAAAGCCGAAATCCTTGTTTTCCTAAATATATTTTGCAAAAACAATGTGAATCATATTTGCTGCAAGGCTGTAAATTGTGAATTGTAAATTGTAAGTTTAAGGCAGTAGGGAAGATTATAAGAATTATGTTTTAAGTTTCAATTTATGAATTTCAAATTTTGGAAAAGAATCGGAATCGCGACCAATAAACCAATAAACCAATTAACGAATTAACCATTTTAACCAATTCAACAATTAAAATAATCAAACATTTAAATAGCCCGGAGGCCAGCATCATAGAAAATATTTCATTTGGCACACGAAGCCAACAAAAAATGGATGTTTATCTTCCCGCAAACCGAAACACAAATACTCCTGTCATTCTTTTGCTCCATGGTGGTGGATTTTTTGCAGGAGATAAAAGCGAATTTTCTCCGCAATCGAAACAACTATCCGGAAAGGGCTTTGTTGTTATTAATGTAAACTACAGATTGGTAAATTCATCAGGATTATTCGATCCCCCTTTAATACATAAACCGAGCGTGATAAAAATTTCAGATCAATTGGCAGACATAAAAGCGGCGATCGGGTTTGCTTCTTCCAAAGCAGAGGAATGGATCATGAGTAAAAACAAATGGGTAATTACAGGACACAGCGCAGGAGGCACTTTGGCTTTATTGTATGGCTATGGAAAAGAAAATAAAGACGGACTTATAAAAGCGACTGGTAATTGGGCGGGAGCAACTAATTTTGCTTTTCAGGACGAATCGGAAATCCAATCCCTTGATCCACGAATTATCGAATTAATGTACAGAGCTTGCGGCCCGGAGCCCATAAATGCCAATATACACGCTTATAAAGCCATAAGTCCCTTTTGGCTTGCTAATAATGGCGCAGCTATTCCTACAGTAAATATCCGTCCTCAATTTAATACCGTATATGATATGTCCGATGTCAGCAAACAGGAATATAAATTATTTACCAACCTACTTACTTCTAAAAATGTGATTAATAAATGGTTAGAAATTACAGGAGCTGATCATGGATTCTCAAAACCAGGAAACTGGGATGAAGTAATTAAGGAGACTGCTGATTTCTTCAGGAAGCAGCTGGAATAAACTAAAGATTAGGAAAAATGAATTTACAAATACCTGTGGTGAAAAAATGACCATAAAGGAATGATGCTCTATCAAATTTTAATGGTTCAATTTCAATAAAAATTCTAATAATCATTTCTGATTTTGCATTACTGTTACTTTGGCTTTTCTTTGAAGTGAAATGGAGTTAACACAGGAACAATATGAAATAATCAATTCAACAGGCGACATCAAAATAAATGCTGTAGCCGGGTCAGGAAAAACTACGACTATTATTGAATATGCAAAAGCACGTCCGGCAAACAGTAAAATATTATACCTCGCCTTCAACAAATCAGTTAAACTGGAGGCCATCAGAAAATTTGCTGACAAAGGCCTTTTTAATGTAAAAGTAGAAACCGCACATTCTCTCGCTTACAAAAATGTGGTGTTCAATAATAATTATAGAGTAAAATCGCAAGGATACAAAATAAATGAAATAGCTGAATTACTGGGAATAAAAGGAACCGGCGAAAAACTTACTGAATACGTTATTGCCAATCACGTTAATAAATTTGTAGCCTATTTCTGCAATAGTGACGTTCAAAAAGTGCAGGATTTAAATTACCTCGAGGTAATTGCCGATGCGAAAGCGAAAGCATTTGTCAAACTTTATTACCATTACATAGAAAAACAAAGCAGGCTTTTTTTGAGCAAAATGGATAAAGGCGAAATTGAAATTACCCACGATTTTTATTTGAAGAAATTTCAATTATCTAATCCTGTTCTAAATTTTAACTATATCCTTTTTGATGAAGGCCAGGATGCATCGCCTGCAATGCTTGATATTTTTTTAAAACAAAAAGCGGTCAAAGTAATTGTTGGCGATACACATCAGCAGATCTATGGATGGCGCTTTGCAGTAAATTCTCTTGAACAGGTAGATTTCAAGTCTTTTCAACTTTCAGCAAGTTTTCGGTTTGGTAATCAAATTGCAAACCTTGCTATGGAAGCACTGAAATTGAAGACTCATTTTGGAAATTATACTCCAATAACAATCGTAGGTAAAGGGAATAAAGAAATAGGCAAAACAAAAGCTATTCTTGCCAGAACCAACCTGGGATTGCTTTTAAAGGCCATTGAATATGTAACTGAGAAAAAAAATATCAAAAAAATTTATTTTGAAGGAAACATTAACTCATATACTTATGCTGAAGAAGGCGCTTCTTTGTATGATGTGCTCAACCTCCACAATGGCAAACGCCATCTTATAAGAGACAGCCTGATAAAAGCAATGAGAGATATGAAAGAGCTGGTGGATTATATTGATAAAACGGAAGATGTTCAGCTTCGTATGATGGTAGAGATAGTGAAAAAGTACGGAAATGAAATTCCAGGGATTATAAAAACCATTAAGGAAAAACACATAGACGGCGATGATAAAGAAAAGGCTGAAATAATTTTTTCAACCGTACACCGGTGTAAAGGAATGGAATATGATTCTATTGAACTTGTAAATGATTTTATTACTGAAGAGAAATTGGAAAAACTAAAGAAAGAAAAAAAAGATTTTGAGAATAATGTGGCAAAATTAAATGAGGAAATTAACTTGCTATATGTAGCCATCACCCGTACAAAAAATATCATTTACATTCCTGAAGCACTGGTGCCGGTTGGTTTTCCGCCGTCATCTCCAATTCATATTTTGCATGAAACAAAAGAAGATGAAAAACAGGAAGCAACGGTTCCTGAGACGGATTTTTTTTCAAAAAAGACACCTTCAACGTTTCCTGCTTATTCTTATGGTGAAATAAGAACAAAGTATCGTGATGCCTATGCCCCATGGACGGAAACGCTTGATAATGAATTAACGCAAATGTTTCGTAAAAAAGTAAAAATGAGCGAAATGGCAACCCACTTTGGACGAACACAAGGCGCCATTAAATCAAGAATAAAACGATTGGAATTAAGATAAATATGCGGATAAATAAAAAAGAATATCTGATGAAGAAGCGTACTCAATTTTAAAGCCAAGGAGCTAAAACACGATATTCACTCGTTTTCAAAACGTTGTTTTCAGACATCAAGAACTAAAAGCTGCAATAAGGATGAGCAGTACCCATCGAATACAAATTCGTAATTTACCCAAACAAAAAAGACTTGAACATAATTCAAACACAACTTTTTATCTTAAATTCATACTTACATCTTAACTTTATCGCCCTAAAAAAAGTAAACAGGTGATTATCTAACCATCTTTTTAAACGATTTCAACACTATGGCATCAACGCACGTGAGACAATTTTTGGATTTTGAGCAACCCATAAAAGAACTTTATGATCAAATAGAAGAGAATAAAAAATTAGCCGCCAAAAATACAAGTATTGATTATAATTCTATAATAGCAAGATTAGAAGAGAATATTCTTGAAAAAAGAAAAGAGATCACACAAAACCTTACGCCTTGGCAGAAAGTACAGTTGAGCCGGCATCCTGACAGGCCATATACATTGGAATATATTTTAAGGATGTTTACCAATTTTATTGAATTACATGGCGATCGAAATGTGAAGGATGATAAAGCGATGATTGGAGGCTTTGGACAGTTGGATGGAGAAACAGTAATGGTAATAGGACAGCAAAAAGGTACCAATACCAAAATGAGGCAAATGCGAAATTTTGGAATGGCGAATCCTGAAGGTTATAGAAAAGCGCTGCGTTTGATGCGGCTTGCAGAAAAATTTAATAAGCCCATTGTTACTTTAATAGATACGCCTGGTGCTTTTCCGGGACTGGAAGCAGAAGAACGCGGACAAGGGGAAGCCATTGCCAGAAATATTTATGAAATGCTAAGATTAAAAGTACCCGTAGTTTGTGTAATTATTGGCGAAGGCGCCAGCGGAGGTGCTTTAGGAATAGGAGTCGGTGACAAGGTGTTGATGCTGCAAAATTCGTGGTATACAGTAATCTCCCCCGAAAATTGCAGTTCCATTTTATGGCGCAGTTGGGCACAAAAGGAAGTGGCAGCGGAACAATTAAAATTAACCTCAGACGATATGTTGCAATTCGGTTTGGTAGACGGCATTATTTCTGAACCACTTGGTGGTGCGCATTGGAATTATGATGAGGCTGCCGCGAATTTGAAAAATTATATTAAACCGGTTATACAGGAATTAAAAAATGGTAATCCTGAAAAACGAATTTCAGACAGGATCGAAAAATTTGGGAAAATGGGTTTCTGGGAAGAAGAAAAGGATTCGGAATTGAATATTGAAAGTAGTACCAAATGATAATGGTAAATTGTAAGTGAGTAAGTCATAATTTATTCTAACAATTCAATCATTCACCATTCACGATTCACCATTCACCATTCACCATTCACCATTCAACAATATAACAATACAATAAAGTGTCTTTAAAAAATCAATTAAAAGGAACGGGGGTTGCCATTATTACCCCATTTAAAAAAAACAACGATGTAGATTATGACGCACTGGAAAAGCTGATTGACTTTGACATCAGCAATGGAGTGGAATATATTGTTTCATTGGGAACTACAGGAGAAACCCCAACCCTTTCCAAAGAAGAGAAAAAGGAAATTGTTAATTTTACCATCCAAAAAATAAATGGCCGTACGCCTGTAGTAGTGGGCATTGGCGGTAATAATACGAAAGAAGTTATCAGCTACCTTTCTGAATTTCCGATGGATAAAATAACGGCTATTTTAAGTAATAGCCCATATTACAACAAGCCTTCACAGGAAGGAATTTTTCAACATTATAAAGCTCTTTCAAAGGCATCACCGAAGCCAATTATTTTGTACAATGTTCCGGGACGAACAGGAAGTAATATTTCTGCTGAAACTACTTTAAGGCTGGCAAAAGAGTGTGAGAATGTTGGTGGCATAAAAGAAGCAAGTGGTAACGTGGTGCAATGCATGCACATTTTAAAAAACAGGCCCGATAATTTTTTAGTTGTTAGCGGCGACGATCATATTGCCCTTCCCTTAATTGCCTGTGGAGCAGAAGGTGTTATTAGTGTGGCAGCGAATTGTTTTCCGAAAGACTTTTCAGAAATGGTACGGTTTTCTTTGAAAAATGATTTTGGAAGGGCGCAGAAATTAAATTATAAATTGTTGGATGGATACGATCTTTTGTTTGTAGAAAATAATCCTGCCGGTGTAAAAGCATTCTTGTATGAAATGAAAATTATTGAGAATGTATTGCGACTTCCACTTGTACCATTAAGCGATGTATTTCATAAAAAAGTGAAAGAATATCTGTCACGCCATTCATAAGATTTAAAGTTTTAGGGACCTCATGGTAGAATTCAGCAGATTGATTTTTACGCTGTTCATTTTGTTTGAATTCACTTTTTGATTTGGTTAGCACCAGGTTATTTTCTAACAAATCACGCCTACAATTGTAAGTTAAGATATTATAAAAGTGAGCGGCTGTTTATCCACTTTGCCACTCCAATAAATAAAAAAGAAATTATCAGGAAACTGGTTGCCAGAATACCGGAATTAATCAACGCATTGTTGTAACCTATTTCTGTAACATTAATAAATGGATAAGGATAAAATCCGGAAAAGCTTCCGCGAATAAAAATATAAATAATGTATGCCGCCGGATATAAAAGCCACGCAAAGGCATCCTTCCATTTGAGCGGGTAATTTGGACACAAAAGCGATCCAATATACGATGCATAACAAAGGGATAACCGTATGCAATAATTCATCTACAATAAATTGTAAGCCCCTGGGCTGCCATAAAAAACGTAAAATAATATTGTAAACAACACCAACAACAGTTATATAAACGACAATTGCAGTTAAGATCTTTGTAGATGAAAAAAAATGGCTTAATGATGAATGGCTCTTTGTCAAAATAAAGCTGAAGCACAAGACTACCAACAAATTGGTGAGAACGGTAAAAAAACTGAAATACCTTACGATAGATTCCGGAATGGATGCAGTTCGGTTTTGCATAAGCAAATCAAATTGTGCTATTAATGCAAACCAGCCTAAAAGTACCAGGAGAAATAATAAAATTTTCTTTTGCATACACTAAAATGGATCCGCAACACAATCTGCCGCAGGCAGCGTCAAATTGGATCAACGTTTTATAACTTACTAACAATATTCTTACACAAGATAGCAAACTCCTTCCTCTGCTAATTCACTGTTTTCAAAAACTTCGCAAGCTTCTTCTTTAAACTTTTCCAAAGAATCGTACATAGATGAAAAATGCCCGATGATAAGCCTCTTTACTTCTGCTTTTTTTGCTATAGAAGCAGCTTGTTTTGTGGTAGAATGAAACCGGCTTAATGCTTTTTTTTCGAGCTCATCAAGATAGGTCGCTTCATGATATGCCATATCAACACCTTTAATCTTTTCGCTGATAGATTCAAAATAAGAAGTGTCTGCACAATAAGCATAAGACTTCGCAGGTGAGGTAGCGGTTGTAAGTACCTTATTTTGTATCAGTTCATTATCATTATTAAGATAATCTTCGCCGCGGTGCAGGTTTTCGTAGAAAGTAGAAGGCACATTAAATTTCTTGACCTGTTGCAGATTGATTTTTCGCAGATTTTTTTTCTCCCGGAAAATAAATCCCCAACATTCTATCTGATGGTTCACTTTAAAACATTCTACAAGAACCTTTTTATCTTCCAGGATAATTCCTTCTTCTTCCAGATCATGAAAATAAAGCTGGTACGGAAGTATCGAATCAGTCACATTTAATTGCAGTTGAATGATCTCTTTTAATCTTGCTGGCGAGTAAATATGTAAATCACTAAGCCGGTTATTCAATGCAAGACTAGTGAGTAAACCAATTAATCCGAAGTAATGATCGCCATGCAGATGTGAAATAAAAATATGATTAATCTTATTCCGTTTGATTTTGTAAAAATTCATTTGCATCTGAGTTCCTTCCCCACAATCAATTAAAAAAGTATGTGAATCTGTTTGTACTACCTGCGAGGTAGGATGCCGTCCATGCGCAGGTACAGCAGAATTATTTCCTAAAATAGTTACGGCAATCAATATTGGTTAATTAGCTTGTTGAGAATTGGTTTACCGGTTTGATAATAATGTTTGTTATTCACAATTTGTCATTTATTATTACTTGTTTCTCTTTCATAGAAATTCTCTCTCAATTTCCTCCATTTGAACTATATCCGACGCTTCACTTTCAGTGGGGGTAACATTCATTTCTTCCAAAAATTCATTTTCTTCCAAAAATTTTTCTACCTTAGGTTGAAGGCAACAAATGACTAAAGAATTACCGGAATCATAAAAGGTTTGTTGAACGTTGACCAATGAATTAGCAATTTTTTCATCAATATCTGTTACTGCGTTTAAATTAACAATTACATTCTTTACTGACCCGGAAAGATATTTTAAAAGTACGTTTTGTAAATCTTCTGTCATAATAGCAGCCAATATAGTTTCTTCTACCGTAATGACGTGCAATTTCTCTTTGGTATCAATTTTGAATTTCATTATTTAATCATTTATTATTGAGTGCAAAAAGCCAGGTAATCAAAGATATTAAAAACACGAGGTATTTGAAAAAGTCATTTGAAAACAAATTAATTCCCCTCTTTTTATTGAGCAAAAATGAAAGGAATGACAAGGAGTTAAATATATATTCATTTTGGGATTCTTTCAACATAATTACGTTTAGATTTTTTTTTAACCTTTAATTACACACTTTTCAACATCATGTGCATTCTTTATATCGTTGATTAATAAAATTATTTCATTATTATTGTATAGCATTAAATTGTTTATAAATGGACAACAATTTCTCAACACAAGTAAAAGAGATCATATCCTACAGCCGCGAAGAGGCGCTGAGATTGGGAAATGATTTTATTGGAACTGAGCACCTCGTGCTTGGTCTCATTAGAGATGGAGAAAACACCGCGATGAAAATATTAAAATCGCTCAATGTAGATCTTTACGAATTACGTAAAGAAATAGAACTGGCAGTAAAAGACAAAACGGGGAAAAATATCTCCAATATAAATTCTCTGCCTTTAACCAAACAGGCAGAAAAAGTGATCAGAATTACTGTTTTGGAAGCAAAAACGCACAAAAGCCCGATGGTGGAGAGTGAACACCTTATGCTTTCTATTTTGAAAAATAAAGAGAATATCGCTACTCAGATATTAAACCAGTTTGATGTAGATTATGATATGTTTAAAAATGAATTGGGTTATGTAAAAACTGATCCTAAGGCCGATTTTCAAGATGAAGAGAATGAAGAGTTTGATGAGGAAAGAAAATCTTATGCCCAGCAACGCCCTGTAAAGGGAACCGCCCCTCAGGCCAAGTCGAAAACTCCCGTTCTGGATAATTTTGGCAGGGATATTACCAGGCTCGCTGAATTAGGAACCCTCGATCCGATAGTAGGCCGCGAAACAGAAATAGAAAGAGTTTCACAAATACTGAGTCGCCGTAAAAAGAATAATCCCATCTTAATAGGAGAGCCCGGAGTGGGAAAAACCGCAATTGTAGAGGGATTGGCTTTAAGAATTATTCAGAGAAAAGTCAGCCGTGTTTTATTTGATAAAAGAGTGGTTTCTCTTGATCTGGCTGCATTAGTAGCAGGTACAAAATATCGTGGCCAATTTGAAGAAAGAATGAAAGCCATTATGAATGAGCTTGAAAAAAACCGAGATGTAATTTTATTTATTGATGAAATACATACCATTGTTGGTGCAGGTGGAGCAAGCGGTTCTTTAGATGCCTCCAACATATTTAAACCCGCCCTGGCCCGTGGCGAACTTCAATGTATAGGTGCTTCCACACTTGATGAGTATAGAATGTATATTGAAAAAGATGGTGCACTTGACCGCCGTTTTCAGAAAGTAATGGTAGAACAGCCGAGTGTGGAGGAAACCATTGAAATTCTTAAAAATATTAAAAGTAAATACGAAGATTATCATAATGTAATTTATGATGAAGAAGCAATTGATGCCTGTGTAAAATTAAGCGATAGGTATATGACTGACCGCCTTTTACCTGATAAAGCAATTGATGTATTGGATGAGGTGGGCGCACGCGTTCATTTAAAAAATATTAATGTTCCTGAGGAAGTTATCGAGCTGGAAAAAAAGATAGATGAAATAAAACACGAGAAAAATAAAGTGGTTAAAAGCCAGCGATTTGAAGAAGCTGCCTCACTTCGAGATACAGAAAAAAGACTACAGGAAGATCTTGAAAAAGCGAAAGCAGATTGGGAAGAAGAAAGCAAAAATAAAAGATATCCGATCAATGAGGAAGCGATTGCCGAAGTAGTAAGTATGATGACCGGTATTCCGGTAAAAAGAATGGTGCAGGCGGAAACCGTAAAATTGCGCAGAATGGCTGAAGATCTTACCGGCGCTGTGGTTGGACAGGATGAAGCAATTCAAAAAGTGGTTAAAGCGATTCAGAGAAATCGTGTAGGTTTAAAAGACCCAAAGAAACCGATTGGAACTTTTATTTTCCTTGGCCCTACAGGTGTGGGTAAAACTGAATTGGCAAGATCATTGGCGAGGTATATGTTTGACAGCGACGATGCACTTATCAGAATTGACATGAGTGAATATATGGAAAAATTCACTGTTTCCAGATTGATTGGCGCGCCTCCGGGATACGTGGGATATGAAGAAGGCGGCCAGCTAACTGAGAAGGTTAGACGTAAACCTTATTCTGTTATTCTTTTAGATGAAATAGAAAAGGCTCATCCTGATATTTATAATATTTTATTGCAGGTTTTGGATGATGGTATACTTACTGACGGTCTTGGCAGAAAAATAGATTTCAAGAATACAATGATTATTATGACATCTAATATAGGCGCCCGCCAGCTAAAAGATTTCGGGGATGGAGTAGGCTTTACCACGGCTTCAAGGATTCAGAACTCCGAAGAAAATAATAAAGCAGTGATCGAGAAAGCATTAAAGCGTACGTTTAGCCCTGAATTTCTAAACAGGGTAGATGATGTAGTGATTTTCAATCACCTTTCTGAAGAAAATATTTTTTCTATTATAGATATTTTAATGAAAGGAGTTACCAAAAGGCTCGATAATCTTGGGTTGACACTGGAACTCACCGAGGAAGCGAAGAAATTTATCTCAGATAAAGGATTTGATGCACAATTTGGTGCACGTCCTTTGCACAGGGCCATTCAAAAGTATCTGGAAGATCCTCTGGCGGAAGAAATATTAAATATGAATGTAAAAAGTGGCGATTTGCTGATGGCTTCATTAGATAAGGAAAATTCTAAGATTATCTTTGAAATAAAAGGTGGAGTGAAGAAGGAAACAGCGTCAGAAGTATAAATTGTTTCTAAATTTTTTTAAATGCCGTTGTTTTCAACGGCATTTTTTTTAATTACACCAAATCTTTACCAGGGAAAAAAGGTGTTCGAATCTATTCTGTTTTAAAATCAGTGCCACCATAATACAATCACACATATACTGTTACTCTCTTTTACAGAGCAACACCCGAATTGGGAACATTGCCATTTCTTCCCGAGAAGACAATAAAGGAATTTGATAATGCAACAATATAACAATTCAACAATTCTACAATTCAAATAATTGTCTTTTATTTGTTGGATGAAGAAGTTTTTTATCATTATAATTTGCCCAATCGCTTTACTTTCCTGCAACAATAAAAAAAAGGTACCTGATGTTTCTTCTATAAAAATAAATATTGAAACGAAGAGATTTGAACAGGATTTTTTTTCAATAGATACTAATAAAGTTGCCGAATCTATTCAATCTATTCAACAAAAATATCCCCATTTCACTTCTGATTTTGTGGAAAGTATTTTAGGATTGGATATGGATAGTTTGCTGATACCGGGAAATGCGCAGGATAAAGCGATCCGCATGTTTATTCACGATTACCAACCCATTAAAGATTCATCAGACATTCAATATAAAAATTTTAAAAAAGAAACCGACGAAATAAAACAAGGCTTGCAATTTGTAAAATATTATTTTCCGCAATATCCTATACCACAATCTATCATCACTTTTATTGGGCCAATCAACGCTAATTTTGAAACTTCATTCGGAACACAAGGTGATATTCTTACTCCGGAAGGATTTGGAATAGGCTTGCAACTTCATCTTGGAAGTAATTTTTCGTTTTACAAAAGCCTGCAAGGGCAAGAGCAATACCCCGATTACCTGGCGAATAATTTTGATGCCGCTCATATTCCGGTTAATTGTATGAGGAATATTATTGATGACATGTACCATGATAAAAGCGATGGTAAACCACTTGTTGAACAAATGGTTTCGAGAGGAAGGAGATTGTATTTACTGACACTGTTTTTACCCTATACACCCGATTATATATGTATTGGCTATACCCAAAAACAAATGAAAGAAGTATATAAAAACGAAGCGGTGATATGGGATTTCTTTCTAAATAATGACCTGCTGAATAATGCAGAGCAGAATATCGTAAAAAATTATATTGGAGAAAGTCCTAAAACACAGGAATTAGGTGAAGAAGCTCCGGGAAATTTAGGAACCTTTTCAGGATTACAGATCGTAAGAAAGTATATGGAAAAATTTCCGGAAACAAAACCAGATGAATTGATGAGAATGAATCCCAGAGACATTTACAGCTTATCTAAATACAAACCGAGAGGCTAATTCAATTTAAAAGGTACCCACATTTCAAAAGCAGGAATATTAATAATAAAGGTTTGTTTGTTGTGGCAATTTTCCATAAAATACATGCCATGCATTTTACCCATTTCGCTTTTTAAATTGCAACCACTTACATATTGGTATTTTTCTGAAGGATTTATTTTAGGTTGTATGCCTATCACGCCTTCGCCTTCCACTTCTCGTTGTTCAGAATTACTGTCAAAAATATACCAATGCCTTCTTAATAATTGAATAGGAAATGGATTGTTATTTTCAAGGGTAATCCGATATGCAAACATAAACTCCCCGCTTATTGGATTGCTGTATTCAGGTTGATAAAAAGTTTCAACACTAATGGTTACTCCTTCGGATATTTTAGAGATCATGGTTCTTAAGGTTAATGATAAAGTTATTAAAACCATTGATACTTAACCAAACAAATTTAAAGTTAATTTTTCATTATCTGTAAATAGTTTATTATTCAAATTATTAGTTTTCAGGCCAGGAGACCGTGTAAGCATAAAGTCTCCCAATGGCTCTCTTGCCTCAATTACAGGTATCTAAAGATGCTTCGCGGTAAGTCCCGGGAATTAGTATTATAACTTTTCTGCTCTTGAAAATCCTTTTTTTATAAGCCACTGAAAAATTTTATCCCGATGGTCGCCTTGTATAATGATTTCTGCATTTTTCGCCGAGCCTCCCGAACCGCAAAAAGTTTTTAATTGTTTGGATAAATTTTCAATCTCTTCTTCATTCGAGGCAAATCCGTCAATTAATGTTACCACTTTGCCGCCACGATGTTTTTTGTCTAATTTTATTTTCAATAATTGTTCGTGAGGAGGCAGCATTTCAATGTCTTCTTTTTCTTCAGAATAAGTAAAATCAGGGGCAGTGGAATAAACGATGCCGCCATTATTATTCAATTTTTTCTTTGCCATATTATTTATTTATTTCGGCTTTTAAACTAAGGTCTAAACTTTTTGCCTGGTGGATAATAGCGCCACTTGAAATAAAATCTACGCCTGTAGCGGCGTATGATTGGATGTTATCTAAAGTAATTCCACCGCTCGCTTCTGTTTCATATTTTCCATTTATTATTTTTAATGCTGCAATTATATTTTCGGGTGTAAAATTATCCAGCATGATCCTGTTTACTTTCCCTGTTTTCATTATTTTTTTCACATCGTTAATGTTCCTGGCCTCCACTTCTATTTTTAATTCCGGTTTTTTTTTCTGCACGTATTGCCATGCTTTTTCGATGGCCTTTTCAATACCTCCACAATAATCAATATGGTTATCTTTCAGCATAATCATATCATACAAACCAAAACGATGATTCACGCCACCGCCAATTCGTACCGCTTCTTTTTCTAAAAGGCGAAAATTAGGAGTTGTCTTTCTTGTGTCTAATAATTTAGTTGAATATCCTTTTAATTGATCGGTATATCTTTTTGTAAGAGTGGCAATACCACTCATTCGCTGCATACAATTAAGTACAAGCCTTTCACAGGTAAGAATGGTATGAATACTTGCATCTACTTCAAAAGCTATTTCTCCAAAATGAATTTCTTCTCCATCGTTTTTTAATTTTTTTAAAACAGATGCCGGTTCCACAAAAGAAAATATTTTTCCGGCAACATCCACTCCTGCTAAAATTCCTTCATCTTTTATTTTAAGAATGGCTTTCCCTTTTACGCCATCATCAATGACCGCAAGTGTTGAGTGGTCGCCATCGCCAACGTCTTCCTTAAGCGCATTTGCAATTAATTTTTCTAGTTGATGGTGAAATTTTTCTTTGTTAGACATGAAACAAAAATAAATAAAGGAGTTGAATGGATTCAATGAATTTTTGATTGCAATTCAAGCCGTCGCTTGGTTTTTAAGGTGCCAACCTTGTGAATAGGTTTAATTGCAGCAATGAAGTTTTTCCTGACTTCAGCACTTTTTAAAAGCGGAGGTTGAAAGTATTGATTTTATTGAGATGAGTTTTTAAAATGGGTGTTGCAAGAAGGCGAAAAGAGAAAAAATCATACTTTCCTTTTTTAAATTAGTTGAATAATTTTTTAATATGAGGAGATGTTTCACGACTTTATAGACTTTTTCCAATTTCTTTTTACCTTTCTTTTTTTACTGCGCGAGGGATAAAAGCGTGATCTGGATTGATACAAATCTTCGAGGAGATTGCTTCGTTCCTCGCAACTACTAAGTTTTTCGAAATGACGTGGAGTAGTGGGCTCAATAGTTTTATTTATTTTTCATTTTACCTTTACGGATAATTAAGTTGTTAAAAAGAGGATTCTAGCGAAAAATAATAATTATTTCTCAAAACGCATTTCCTGTATTACCTGTTTGTCTCCTTTTTGCTTCATGTAAATGGTAGTGCGGAATACACCATTAACAGTAGTTAAATTTCCAATGCAATACTGTGAGCCTGCATTTTCACTTTTATGAATTGTTTCAAAACCTTTGACATTATTATCATTAAAGAAATCTCTTAAAACCAGTTCAGCTTGACTTTTACTGTAAGAATTACTTCTTTGTGGAATAGTAATTTCTACAGTATTATCAAAATATTTTGACATTTCATTTGCGTTTCCTGACCTGATAGCATTTATGACTTCAGTAAATGATATAGTAATAAATGAAGAAAATAAGCCTAAAATGATTAGAGATAATAAAAGTTTTTTCATGATATTTTATGTGATGTGATTTCAATGATATTTTGCGAAAAACGTGCCAAGGATAAATTTTATCATAAAATCTTAGTTAACTTCATTATATGTTAAAGCTAATAATTAGCTTTGAATTATGGAAACAAAAAAAGTTATTCTAATAATTATGGATGGATGGGGGTTAGGCAAAGAAAAAAACAGCGATGCCATCCAAAATGCAAGCACCCCATTCGTGAGTTCACTTTATAGCAAATATCCGCACAGTACCTTGGTTACATGTGGCAAAGCAGTCGGTTTACCTGAAGGCCAAATGGGTAACAGTGAAGTTGGTCATCTGAATCTTGGTGCAGGACGAATTGTTTACCAGGAATTGGAGAGAATAAATGTGGCGGTAGAAAATGGTGAATTTGCTAAAAACCAGACTCTTTTAGACAGTATTAATTATGCAAAAAAAAATAAAAAGCCTTTGCATTTAATAGGTTTGGTAAGTAATGGAGGAGTTCATTCCCATATAAACCATTTGAAGGCAATTACCACTATTTGTAAAGAACTGGGTTTGGAAAATGTCTACATCCATGCGTTTACGGATGGCCGCGATACTGATCCGAAAAGTGGCATTGGTTTTTTGAAAGACCTGCAGCAACATCTCGATAAAACAGCGGGAAAAATATCTACTGTTACCGGACGTTATTATGCCATGGACCGCGATAAAAGATGGGAAAGAATAAAAATCGCATATGATGCGATGGTGCATAGAATAGGACAAAAAACAAACGATATTTTTTCTTCAATCGCAGCTTCCTATCAACAAGATGTAACTGATGAATTTTTATTACCGATTATAAATGAAGCAACGCCGGATTCCTCAATTAAAGATGGAGATGCGGTCATCTGTTTTAATTTCAGAACTGACCGTTGTCGGGAGATAACTGAAGCGCTCACGCAAACTTCATTTCCTGAATACAATATGAGACCATTGAGCCTTGATTATACGACAATGACATTGTACGAGCATACTTTCAAAAACATTCACGTTATTTTTCAAAAGGACGATTTGAAAAATACATTGGGTGAAATATTGGCTAATGATCACAAAACGCAAATACGCATAGCTGAAACCGAAAAATATCCGCATGTAACCTTCTTCTTTAGTGGAGGTAGGGAAATACCTTTTGAAGGTGAAAAAAGAATTATGGTTCCTTCTCAAAAAGTGGCTACTTATGATCTTAAACCTGAGATGAGTGCTAATGAAGTAACAGCGGCATTGCTTCCGGAAATAAATAAAAAATCTGCTGATTTTATTTGTCTCAATTTTGCAAATGCGGATATGGTGGGCCATACAGGTGTATGGGAAGCAGTAATAAAAGCGGTGGAAACGGTGGATAAATGTGTGAAGGAGGTTATAACGACGGCCTTGGAAAATGATTATACTATTTTCTTAACTGCAGATCATGGCAATGCAGATTATATGAAAAATGAAGATGGGACACCTAATACTGCACATACAAAAAACCTGGTTCCCTATTTCATTATCAGCAATGAATGGAAAGGGAATTTAAAACCCGGTAAACTGGGTGATGTAGCTCCTACGATTTTAACCCTTATGCATTTGTCGATACCAAAAGAAATGACTGGAGAGATTTTAATAAATCAATAACAGTTACTTACAAGGATATGAAAAAGTAATACAAGGCATTTCAGTTGTTATGCCTTTGTTCTGTTATACTGTAATAGCCAGGGATGCTATTTTTAAACCAGCGCAACAAACGCCAATTGAAAATTGAGTAAATAATTCTTTAAAAGAAGTGGAACTTACTTGTCCGGCAGATAGTATAAATAAGAAATAAAAAAAATAAATTTGTAATTCAAGCAATTGTTTTAAAAGAATTGAGAATTATTTAAAGCAATTTCAAAGCAGTTACAATCTAATAAAGCGTTTTTTGCCAAAATGTAAACAACTATTTATTTGGCCATAAATAGCCAGATTGTCTACTGCTTTAGTCTCATTCTACCGACTGCAAAAATATTTCTTGTCCTAATGCAGCTATTTTGGTAAAAAATTGTCCTATCTTAGTAGGGTTAAACCAAGTGAAATATATTTATGACAGAAGAGATGATACTTCAAGGCTGTCTGGATAACCTTGCATCCGCACAGGAGGCTTTATATAATCGTTTTAGTCCGCGAATGCTTGGTGTCTGCTACCGTTATGCCCGCAATCGTGAAGATGCTGAAGATATGTTACAGGAGGGATTTATGAAAGTGTATGCTCAAATCCATCAGTTCAAAAACAGTGGTGCGCTGGAGGGATGGGTGCGAAGAATAGTAGTACACACTTGTATTAATATCCTAAAGAAAAATAAAAAGTTCTCTGATAGCGTCGATTTGATTCATGCATCTTCGATACAGATAAATGAGTATAATATACCATCAATACTGCAGGCAAAACAAGTAGTAGAATGTATCAGATTATTACCAATAGGGTATAGAACCGTATTAAACCTATACGCAATTGAAGGATTTTCGCACAAGGAAATCGGAAGTATTTTAGATATTGAAGAAAGCACGAGCAGATCGCAATATACCAGGGCCCGTGGATTGCTGGAAGAAATCTTATTAAAGAAGAAAATATTGCAAAAACCAAGAGAAAATGTGAGAATGATTTCAAGCACTAATTAACTGTATTATTAGAATATATCTCTTTACCAATAACTGAAAAGAAGAAAGATGGAAAGAAGATTTGATATGACAAATTTCGAACAATCTTTAAAAGATCACGCCGATCAATTTTCGATTATGCCTTCCAATAAGGTATGGCATGGCATTTATAATAATCTACATCCGGGAAGTAAATGGCCTTCTTTCGCTATGGGCCTCGTGTTTTTATTTACCCTCGTGGGCGTGGGGCATCTTAACAATAATCCAAAACAAGTCACCACCCTTACTCCCGAAACATCCACCGATGCTTCAATACTGCATTTAGATAATAACCAGGTAGCAAGTAAAAGAAAGGAAGTAGCAAGTAGCAAGAATCAAGAAGCAAGTAGCAAGGATCAAGTAGTAAGTAGCAAGAAGCAGGTAGAAAGTAGCAATGATCAAGTAGCAGAAAGCAGGAATCAGTTAGCAAGTGAAATACATGACGTATCAAGCAGTAGAAACCATATATCAGGTATTGATAAACAACAAAAAGAAAGCGCAATTATAGTAGCGGGAAATTTTATTAAGGTTAAAAATTTAACCAATGAAGTAAAAAGTGCAAATGAATTGAAAGTTTCAAACGAAGCTCCTATTATTAAAATGAATCAGAAGTCTTTTAACAAGCAAATTCAGCTTTCATCTAATAATTTAAATAAAGAAGAGTCATTAGTTGAGCATAATAAATTATCACCTGGCCGAATTACTGCTGACAACCCTATTAATTTACAGATGGTAAATAATAATGAGTGGGAAACGAATACTAAACAACCTCTTACAGTTAAAAATAGTTTGAATATTTTAGAAGGTAGAAGCCTTGTGGATAACCAAGAAAAACTACTCTTTTCAAAAATAGATTCTTTACAAAACCCTGCTTTGGGAATAATATTCCCAGGTAGTAATGAAGTTAATCAAATTGCCAATTATGAAATTGATGGAAGAAATAATTTGAAAGAGGAAATTAATAATATTGAAGTTGGAATTAATAAACCTTGGTTAGTAGAAAGCAAAAGAAATAAAAAAGTGAGCTGGATATTTTTTATTACTCCGGAAGTAAGTACTGTTCATTTTAGCGGTAAAGCAATTCAGGGACCACCTTCTCCAAACTTCCCTTCTGTGGTATTACGTCCTGCCAATATGGGCAATAATATGATCTATAATGCAAGATTAGGATTTGAGACCGGAACTGAAATGGCTTTTAATTTTGAAGGGAAATGGTCTGTAACAGCAGGCGCTTCTATTTCTTACTCAGGTTATAATATCATTTCAGATCCTGCACATCCGGCCTTTGCTCATTTATTGTTAAAAGACAGGTCAGGTTCCATATTTTTAAGGGATTACATTACTCATTTTGGAAATGGGCAAAGTCAGGCTCAAACTACTTTAAACAATTTTAACCTACAAGCCTCTATACCGGTTGGCTTGCAATACCAAGTTTGGGGAAATAAAACGGTGCAAATAAATTTAGCTTCCACAATTGCTCCTTCTTTTGTGATTAATAGCAATGCTTACATTCTTTCATCTGATGGAAGAAATTATATCAACGATCCCGATTTAATGCGTAAAATAAATATTGCCGGCAATTTTGGATCATTCATATCCTTCAAATCAAAAAATATAAAATGGCATATTGGGCCTGATGTTCGGTATCAAATATTGTCCACCTACCAAAATATTTATCCTGTAAGAGAGCATTTATTAGATTATGGCATTAGAATTGGAATTTCTAAGTAAAAAGATTAGGAGCCTTTAAAGTTTAATTACTTAATCTTTTTATTATTGAATATATTTTCTTTGGAGGTCGTTGCTTCGTACTCTGCAACGGCTTTTTTTTATTTGTAAATTTGCAAATGAAAATTTTTTACATTTATCTCTTTTCTATTATTTTATTTTTTTTAAGCTCATGCCAGGATAATGGTAAGACAAAAAAAATAGAAGGAACCAATGATAATGAAACTTCTTTCTTCCCCGTAACAGATTTCCTGAAGGGGCAGTTAAGAGAATTAGACAGTATGCCTTTAACACCGTTAAAAACGATAACCAGCAAAAAGAAAACTGATTCCGTTTGGCTTAAAAGAGGTAATATAAGAGAATTCGCAACTCCTTTTTTGACTCCTGTTTTTGATTCAGCTAATATGTCCTCTTATTACACATCTAAATCGTTTTTGGATCAAACGATCAATTCATTTACACTTACTTATGATGCCAATAAAAATTTACCTGGTAATATATTTCTTCAGCATGTAAATATATATATTGATCCACAAACAAATACAGTAGATCGGATTTACCTTGAAAAAGAAAAGATGGTAGGAGATACAAATGTGATTACTCAATTAACATGGAAAACAAATGAATTTTGCAGTATCAGAACCATTAAACAAATGCCGGGTACCGATCCGGAAATAACTGAAGAAAAAATGATATGGAATTTTGATAAATGATTCTTTTGATTTTTAATAGTTTCCGCAAAAAAATGAGATATGACCTCCGAGGTTTTTCAAACAATCTTTAAAACTTTACCACATCAACCGGGCATCTACAAATATTTTGATGAAAAAAATGAGTTGGTATATGTGGGCAAAGCAAAAAATATCAGAAAAAGAGTGAGCTCTTATTTTACTAAAACCTTTACTGGTTATAAAACACACGAGCTTGTAAGAAGAATTGAAAGAATTGAGTTCACAATTGTAGATAGTGAACAGGATGCCTTCTTATTGGAGAATTCATTGATAAAACAATTCCAACCTAAGTTTAATATCAATTTAAAAGATGATAAAACCTATCCGTACATTGTTATAAAAAATGAACCGTTTCCCAGAATATTTTTAACCCGTACGAAAATAAATGATGGGTCAGAATATTTAGGCCCTTTCACATCAGCAGGAAAAGTACGGGAACTACTAAGGTTTATCAAGGAATTTATTCCTTTACGTACGTGCAAGCTTAATCTTACTGAACAAAATATTCAAAAGAAAAAATTTAAAGTATGTCTTGAGTATCATCTTGGAAATTGTAAAGGACCTTGTGAAGGGTTGCAAAGCAAAGAGGATTACGATGAAGGGTTACAACAAATAAGGCAGATGCTGAAAGGCAATCTTAGTCCGGTGATTCACCGTTATAAAGAAGAGATGGAATACTTTTCCAATCAGTTACAATTTGAAAAAGCAGCTATCGTAAAAAATAAATTAGATTATCTTGAAAGTTACCGGGCAAAATCTATAATAGTAAGCAAATCGTTTTCTGATGTGGACGTATTTTCTATTTTAAGGGAAAATGAAACAGCATACATCAATTATTTAATGGTTCAAAATGGAACTATTGTGCAAACGCATACCATTATTCTTGAACCTAAACTTGATGAAAGTAATGCAGAAATCCTGGCTCTTGCAGTTACAGATCTTAGAAAAACTTTCAATAGCCAGGCCGCTGAAATTGTTATTCCAATTGCAATAGAATACCCCGGAGATTTATTTATTTGTACCATCCCAAAGGCTGGTGATAAAAAAAAGCTGCTTGAACTTTCTGAAAAAAACGTGAACTATTTTATTGAAGAAATAAATAAGAAAAAAATGCTTCATCTTGAAGGAGTAACTGAAAGTGGAAAAAGAAAGGTGTTAATGCAATTACAACAAGATCTTCATTTACCTGAATTGCCAACGCATATAGAATGTTTCGATAATTCAAATTTTCAGGGAAGCTATCCTGTAGCTGCTATGGTTTTCTTCACTAATGGTTTGCCTGACAAAAATGAATACAGGAAATACAATATTAAAACAGTGGCCGGCATTAATGATTTTGCCAGCATGAAAGAGGTGGTTTCCAGAAGGTATAAAAGACTTTTAAAAGAGGAAATACCTCTACCTCAATTGATAATTATTGATGGAGGAAAAGGCCAGTTGAGCGCTGCCATGGAAGGTTTAATTGAAGTAGGTATGGACGGAAAAACAACTGTAGTTGGCCTGGCAAAAAATGAAGAGGAAATATTTTTCCCGGGGGATCAGGAGTCTATAAAACTTCCCTGGAATAGTGAGAGCCTGAAATTGATAAGAAGAGTGAGGGATGAAGTACACCGTTTCGGAATTACCTTTCACCGAAACCAAAGAAGCCGGGGCACGTTTATTAATGAGCTGGAAATGATAAAGGGTATCGGCAAAAATACTGCGGATATGCTTTTGAAAAAGTTTAAATCAGTAAAAAGAATTAAAGACCTTTCCAAAGAAGAACTTGAAGAGATTGTTGGCAGATCAAAAGGAAACATTGTATTTGAACATTTCAATTCACCCGGAAATGAAATCAATTGAAAATAAAAAAATACCCGGTAATGTACATTTGCATGACAAGACCAGGCAGTTGCATTAATCAGCAAAAATTATTTAATAGAAACAGGTATTTTCAGATTTTCCCACTCGACTATAAAACCATTTTTATCAACAACAAACTTCATCCGTTCATTAAAAGTGCCCGATTTTTGAGGTTTCGCTGTTACACGTAATACATCGTTAGCAGGATCTTCGGATGTGCTTTCGTCATTCTTTATTCCCCATTGCCCGGTTTTTGAATTAAAAATAAATACCCATTGTTTTTCACCGGGGATAGCGTATAAACTATATTTTCCGGCTGGCAGGTTTTTCCCTCCTACTTTTATATCCTTACTTGTCTCAAATATGGTTGCCTCGTTAGCCCCCAATCTCCATACTTTATCATATGGAACCAGGTCGCCCCATATCTTTCTTCCTTTTACAGCAGGGCTGCTGTAATTAATGGTGATGTTTGTGCCTGCTACAATACCTGTAGCGGTTTCAGGAGGACTCGCCCGTTTTGATTTATCCGCCTGTGCATAGATCAGCGATGTCATCAATATTCCAGCCAACGTTAAAACAAATGCTTTGGAGACCAGTATCTTTTTCATGGTATTTAAAAGTTTAAGTGTGTAATTATTTTTTTTAACAGAATAAAATTAATGATTTCCGAAATGATAGAGGAAGAAATATGTTTATTGGTAAAAATTTTTTCTTTCTACCCGAAAATTTTTATAAGTAACCCGGTTTTATCCGGTTGATATTTTTTAATGGAGAAATAGCGGCGATTTTAAGATCAGATCCTGTTCATCTAATGATTCAGTAAATACTGATTCATGCATTCATATTAGTTAAGCGCCAAATATTTGAAAGCTTTATTTTTATTACAGGATAACGATCATGGATAGACGAAAATTTTTTAAAATATTTTCTTCGATCACAAATTGGTTTAAGCACTTTATTCATGCCTTAATCAAAACTTATCTGTAGATCCAGGTTCAGAAAATCATTATTGGTAATAACTTTTTTTTATTGGTTCAATTTCATGAACTCTTCCCTTGTTAATTTTTGACCGTTGTAAAAATACATTACTGAAAAGATTCAATTTTTCAAAGTGCCAGACCGATCGATTCCCTTCTTTTCTTTGAATGACTTCGTTACAGGTTGTTATTTTTAGCCGATCAATTAGAAAGCCCTTCTCCATCACCTTAAAAAAGAAGGCTCCTGTAGAAACAGGAGCCGTTTTACCAAAACTAACTGCTTATGAGAAATTTGAATTTTTAAATTTGTCCTCTTCTTTTTATAGTTCAAAGTTAATGCCAAAAAATATTTATTGCATGTTAAGTTTATTTAATCAAAATGAGTATTAACTGTTATTTTACATTTTAATATGTTTTTGTTGTTCCCTATTGCCCAATCAAAAGGTTGCTGACCTTGGGAAATTATTCCTTTAATTTTGGTATAAACTTATTAAGATTGATAACGTTCGCCAATAAATATTAGGAAATAAAAATTTCTATGTAGCTTTAATTATCCAATTTATCTTGAAATTCCTTACGCCTCTTTAAAAGATCTACTTCTTTTTTGTTTAATTCAAATTACCTGATTGTTAGCTGAATTATAATGCCCAACTTTTAAATAAAGTTTAAAAAAAATTGCAATGGCAAAACCTAATTTAGATAAAATGAGTGCTTCAAGGAAGCAGGCATTTGATAATTTAAATATTGATCCCAAAAAACGGGTTATTTTATGTCTTGATGGTGGTGGTATGCGTGGAATACTTACCATTCAGTTATTAAAAAAGTTTGAAGAAATCGCGGGTATTCCATGCTATGAATTATTTGATATGGTGGCTGGAACTTCTACTGGTGGTATCATTGCAGGATTAGTAACAATGGGCCATTCTGCAGTTGAGATAGAAACTATGTATATCAATTTAGTAACTCAGGTGTTTGATGAAAAATTCCTGGGAAACAGGTTTATAAACCCACCTGCCTTTTCTAAAGAGAAATACCGGATGTTATTGAAAGGGATAACAAAGGATATTACTTTGGAAAACGCTTGCCGTTTAAATGATCTGGATATGATGATTACAGCTCAGGATATTTCAGCTTCTGAAGAAACATTTTTTTCATGTTTCAAGCAAGATGACGGAACTTTATATGGCACTTACAAAGAGGTGTTATTACGTTCCGTAATGGAAGCTACTATGAGTGCCCCAACGTATTTTTATCCGCTTGAACGTTTTTTGGATGGTGGCACCACTACTTATAATAATCCTGCTCTGGCGGCTTTTATGGAGGCAGTTTCTTACAGCAGGCAGGATAAAATTTCAAGCTTATCGGCTTACCAGATTTCTGAGATTACCTTATTTAGTTTTGGTACCGGTATCTCAAGGCAGTTTATCAAACCCAATCAGACCATTAATCCGCACGGTATTGATGTTGTATTTTGGTTAAATTGGCTGATGACCCATACCGGCCAGGACGCAAGCGCCATGCAGGTTAATACATTTCGCTCACCAATGATAAGTCAGACGATAGATTTTAGGAGGTTCCAGATTTCTCTGGATCCAACAGCAATAAATAAGATTCCGAATGTAAATACTTTAGATGAACAAAAGTATCAAAGTAAATGGTTGCACGATTTGACTGAAGATATTTTGGAGAATATTGATATGGCAGATGTAACCAGATTTGATTTAATGAAAATAATTGGTCAGCAGATGGCGGAATTTATTGTTCAAAGTGGCAACAATTTTAAGAAGGACCTTGTGGACAGTCGTTATAACGATTTGCTGGTAACTACCTCCGGAGATATTGTTCGCATTCAAAAACAAATGAGTAGCCCACAATGGCTTGATAGTTTTAAAGCATAAGAAACTATGAATTTGAAATGATCATTTTAACGGATTATACTGTGCAACGGATAAAAGCCTGAATGATTTAGCCTTAAAAATCATTGATCTATCCACGATGGTTAGAGGTTAATAAACTAATAAGGTTGTTTTATTAAGGTTACAAATTTCTACTAAGGTTGGGGAACGAGGATTAAAACTCTTTTTGAAGACTTTTAAAAAATATGATTACAAACAGTTTTTTCTCATCTTGTCTTTAAATATATTTCTTATACAAAGAGAATAAGTATAGCATTTTCTTTAGCCTTAGTATAAATTGCACAAGTTTGTTTTTTAACCTTATTAGATTTTTTCCTTTACATCTTTTCAATCTTTTTTGAACAGGTTAAATATATAAAATTATTATTTTTCATTTTACCTTCGCAAGCGAAAAACAGTAAATTATTTAATTTGAAAAAATCACTCAATTAACCTTTGTTAACTATAACTATTATGAATTTGATTACTACAATTGATGAAGTTATTGCTCAATTAGATGAGATAATTGGCTGGAGTTTGACTAATAAAAACCGGGTAGGATATTTTGCTACATTATACCGCCGGATGACTGTCGCTGTAAAACAAGGTATTGTAAATAACGATTTTCAGGATGGAAAAAGAATGGAACAACTTGATGTAATTTTTGCGACGCGCTATTTTGTTGCCTGGGAAGCTTATGTAAATGAGAAGCCCTGTTCCAATGGGTGGCACGCGGCGTTTGATGCCTGTCAAAATTCAGAATTAATTGTTTTGCAACACCTTTTATTGGGAATCAATACTCACATCAATCTTGATCTGTGTATTGCTGCGGCTGAATGTTGTCCCGGCAACAATATTTATGCCCTTCAACCAGATTTTGAAAAAATCAATGATATAATAGAGGCCCAATCACAACTTGTACAAGATACTTTGTGCAACATTTGGCCTCCGTTAAAGCTGTTTACTAATATCAGTAATGATCAGGAAAAAGCAGTTCTTAATTTTAGCATTGCCACTGCCAGAAAATGCTCCTGGGCAAACGCAATCGTTTTGGCCAATACTAATGATTCTCAAAAGAGTGATCATATTTTGCAGATAGACAATATGGTAGTTGAACTCGCTAAACAGATAATTGATCCGGGTATATGGATGGAATTTCTTTTAAAGCCTGTAAGAATGATGGAAGATCCGGATGTGGGTAAGTTGATTGGATTGCTCAAAACATAAGGGAATTGTTGTAAGGCTTTAAGTGCCTTTAATTATGATTTGGTATATTTGTTTCATGACTTTAAATCATGCTAAAATAGAAGATATAAGAAACTATTTCAAAACAAAGCCCGTATTGAAAGCATATTTATTTGGCTCTTATGTACAAGGAAGTGCGCGCAATGAAAGCGATATTGACATTGTGGTAGATTTAGACTATAGTCAAAGAATAGGACTACAATTTATCCAGATGAAAATGGATCTTGAAAAATTGTTAAACATCAAGGTTGATCTGGTTTCCTCAAAGGGGATGTCAAAATATATAAAACCAAT
>JBDTEK010000064.1:0-6313 GCA_039922575.1 Ginsengibacter sp. | reverse complement strand
TCTGCGATCGTGCGCAGTGCGTGATACCAAAAGATTGGAAAGAAAATGAGACGCAGGATTGGCGGAAGTGTACCAATTAGCGACTTCATAATCAGGTAAAAATTGTTCCTCCAAATCGAAGCGGTACAAAGATTTCCAATTATCATCAACATTGGCTTGTAAAATATAATTGTCACCATCGCGGTCTAGCCGAAAAGGCTCAAGCGTTGTATCCTGCATTTCATTTGCTTCCAACAAAAGAGGTGTGGTAGGCGTCATGCCACCAAAACCCACATCTGCTACGAAAAGAACTTTATCTACCGTAACCAGCAAAAGCATGTGTGTACGAGGTGAAATATGGCCTTCAACACCGCCCTGTATAACACGCGCAGCAAGCCCTTTTACCTTGAAACCTATTGTTTCCAGTACGTGTTGAAACAAGATATTCTGCTCGAAACAATAACCACCTCGCTTATCTGCCAAAAGTTTTTTTTGTAGTGATTTTATATCTAAAAGAATAGGAAGCCCTAACAAAGGGTTAAGGTTTTCGAAAGGAATTGCTTGTGTATGAAGTTCCTGCAGTACCCGCAATGTTTCTATATCAACTGCGGGCTTGCCCTCAAATCCAATTCGCCGTAAATAAGTAGCCAGGTTGATTTTGCTGTTCATAAATTCAATTTTTCAGGAAATATCTGAGGCTCCTGTTTCAGGTAGGAATGATAAAAAATTATCCGGCAGACACTTTCATATTCTTTTTTTTAATGAACCGGAACTATCAACATGGGCGCAGAACTATTATTTTCCTTTTCCTTTTGGTTCCAAAGAAAAGCACCACCTTTAATTCCATCTTTATTATTAGAGATAGTTATATTACTGTCAATTTTAAAAGTGATCAAAGCGGCGTTGCCACCGCTGATATACAAATGGTCATAATTAAATAAAGTCTTCAAAATACAGATCACTTTTTTCATACGTTTATTCCATTTCTTTTTGCCTATTTTTAACAATGCTTCCTCACCTACATAATCATTATAATTTTTTCTCTTTGTGATGGGAAGTTGCGACATTTCGAGATGCGGCAATAAAATTCCATCACGCATAAATGAAGAACCAAATGCGGTTCCCAATGTAATCATGATCTCAACCCCTTTTCCTGAAGTCAATGCCAGTCCCTGAAGATCTGCGTCGTTGATAACCAGGGCAGGTTTACCCAGCATTTCCTGAAGTTTTTCTGCAAGAGGATAATCTCGCCAAACATCGTTTCCCAATTTGGGCGCCGTTTTTATTACCCCATTTTTAACATATCCCGGAAAACCTGCTGCAATTTTATCATAGGAAGAAAAACGTAGCGCTATTGTTTTAATTATTTCCAAAACTTTGTCGGGTGTAGATGGTTGCGGCGTTTTTTCTCTTTCATAACCCTGCAAAAAATCACCGTTGTTGTTTAAAACCGTTTCTTTTATATGTGATCCGCCAATATCAATAGTAAGAATTTTCTCATCGAAGGCTGCCATTTGTACTTTTTTTTAAAATATGAATGTATCAATCGTAAAGTTATGATTTGTTTTCTTTAATAAAATTTGAGGTAATTCAAAATTTTGAATCACATTAAAGGTTGCTAATCCTGGAAAGGTTGGCAACCTAAAGATTTAATGAAGGGAACAAAATCAAGAGAAACAATTAAAATCTTTGCATCACATTAAAAATTGCCAATCTTGAATAGGTTAGCAAACTAAAGATTTAAAGCCTGAAAAAAATTCTCCGGAATCTTCACCAACTTTTAAGTTGCTCATAACCGGCTATACTACTTGTTGCAACTAAAGAAAAGATTATTTATAATATTCGCAATTTTATAATATTTTTTACTTAATACTAGTTATTTTTATTCAACTTAATATAGAAAAATTTATGACCAGTGAGGAAAAATTTATGCAAGAAGCAATCGCGCTTTCCGTGGATGGCGTTCAAAATAATGAAGGTGGCCCTTTTGGATGTGTGGTAGTAAAAGATAATGTAATAATTGGCAGGGGAAGTAACAAAGTTACCAGTACCAACGATCCGACAGCGCACGCAGAAGTAGTCGCTATCAGGGACGCTTGTAAAAATCTGGGAGCTTTTCAATTAACCGGCTGCGAAATCTATACTTCGTGTGAACCATGCCCTATGTGCCTTGGCGCTATTTACTGGGCAAGGCCTTCAGTTATCTATTATGCCAACACAAGAGAGGATGCGGCAAAAATCGGGTTTGACGATTCTATGATCTATGATGAAATAAATGCCGGATTAAATGAAAGAAAAATTCCTGTTATCAATTTGGGAAGGGAAGAAGCACAAAAAGCTTTTTACTCATGGGTTCATAAAAATGATAAAAAAATCTATTAAAAATCCATCACTTGCATTTCCTTAAAATAGGGAATTTTTTGAGAGAAAACAATTCTACATAAAATACAATTATATAATTTTAAATTTTAGATAATCTATAAAACATGTCATGTAAAATTAATTTGCCATTTAGTGAGCCTGTGGAAATTGCCGTTGGAAAAGCGAAAGCAGCAGTAGAAAGCCAGGGCGGAATATTTACCGGCGATACTATTTCGGGCAACTTTGAAGTTACTGTTTTTGGAAATACCATCAAGGGTAATTATAATGTGGCGGGACAAACCTTAGATCTTGAAATAACAGATAAACCTTTCTTTGTACCGTGTAGTACTATCGAAAGCTACCTGGCAAAGCAGCTCTCATAATTTATACTGATTCATGCTTTTTTGAAAGTAGTTTATGCACTTTTCTTACAAGTTCATTTACCTCAAAGGGTTTCGCTATAAAGTCGTCAGCGCCAAATTCATAGATAGCTGTTTCGGCCACCCGCGGATAACCAGAGAAAACAATAATGGGAATATGCCTGGTATAAGGTGAAGTTTTCAATCTTTTACAAACTTCTAATCCATCTACGCCTGAAAGAAAAACATCTAACAGTATCACTTGTGGTTCGCATTTATTAATTATATCCACACCATTTTCGAAATTTAAAAATGCATATACCTCAAAGCCCTTCTTTTCCAATGACGATTTTACAATCGTCAGAAGGTCCTTATCATCATCAATTATCAGAATGCGAGGCATAATTTTTTATATACAAAAAGCGTGCAGAAAAATTGGGGAAAATAAAATTACATTTAAACAAGCAATTTTATAGTGTTTTAATGACTTATAATATCTTATAATCCTTTGTAGGTCTCGCTTATTTCTTAATAAATAATTAATCATTTCCTATTATTCTTTTTTACCTTTTTGATAAAAAGGGCTATTTTATTACACCCTAATGCTAAATAAAATTTAAAGTTTTATTTGGGCAAATTGAAGATCCTATTCCTTGCTTTATACCCTGATTTTTTTCCCCAAAGTGAATAAATTTATCTTCATTATGAAATGTAAATTCATTGGTTTTTTATTTTTTTTCTACGTTTCTTTATTCCCTTAGCACAAAACGATTCTTTCCACAGATGTAGGAAAACTTTTAAAACTTCCATTGAAGAATTAATGAATATAAAAGTCATTCCGACTTCCGGCTGTCTCCAAACAACTTCTGAGGCGCCTTCGACTATTACCATTATTACAACCCAAGAAATTGCAGAAAGAGAATATAAACAAATGGAAGATGCATTAAGACTTTGGAAAATGTAACCAGGTGTAATTTGATATTTTCAGCCTGCTCAATTCATAAGGTGGGATTCCCTTGATAATGGAATTCTTTTGGAGGAAAGAAAGAGGATAGGGCAAGTATTATCCATTCTATCGAAGGATGAACAACCGAATGTTCTTGAACTGTTTAACCGGGCAAACCAAACCTCCAGAAATATTCAGGATGGCCCGGGATTATACATTTGCAGAGATATTATTAACCGCCTCCATTGACGAATACAGACAGAAGCTGTAGATAAAGGTTCCGCTTTTTATTTCTCTTTACCTATAAAAAATATACCACTAATACAACAATGAAGTATGTAGCATCGTTTTTGATATAATTCATTTTAGTTATAAAATCTTTAGTTTTATGAGCAAAATTCTTGTTGTGGATGATGATCGGGATATATTACAATTGGTAAAAACTATACTTACCATGAATAATTTTGTTGTAGAAGCCCTTTCAAGGTGGGAAGAAATCAACTATGCTGTTATCAGTTTTAAACCTGATTTAATTTTGCTCGATGTGTCACTCAACGGAGCTGATGGCCGCGATATTTGTAAAAATATGCGACAGTCAAAAGAAACAGAATTTACCCCGGTTATTCTTTTTTCTGCTAATGCAGAAATGGGTAATTTTATTCAGGACTGCCATGCGCAGGCATTTATCGCAAAGCCGTTTGAATTAACAAATTTGGTTCAAACAATAATCAGTTATGCGAATTAAATTCCACGGTTGCATTTGAAAGTGTCGCAAAGGTTGCCAAAATAAAAACTTCATTCCTACATTTACAAACTCTTCTTCTAAGGTTGACAACCATTTAATACGAAGCGAAATTTTGAATAGGGCCCAATTCAACCGAATAGCCATCTTTAAGCAAAGAATTTTTACTTGAATATAACAAGAGGGAGCTTATATTTTAAGTTTATCACTTATCAAAAACTTCTCTGGGCACTCTGTGCTTAAAACAGATAAGTTTATTTCCACTACCTAATTAAATCCGATAGGGATTATAACTCGAATACAATCAAAATTTCGGCGGAGCCAATGGTTTTTGAGAAAAGTTAAAACAATCAAGCATATCATCAGATATTTTATCACGATTATTTATAGTCGGCAATCCAAAAACTGTTTCACAAAATTTTACAAGTCTTACATGTGAATGCAGAACTTTTGAAATAAATCCACTTTTGGCGTATGGACTTATTACTATACACCCAACCCTGTTTCCATACCGAAATTGGGTGCCATCTTTCCACTTCTCCACTTGAGGCGGCGTCACATGATCGTACCACCCTCCCCAGTCATCCCACGTGATAAATATAGCTGTTGTTGGCCACAGTCCACCCTGAACAATTGCCATAATCTGAGCCGCGGACCAGGCATCGCCATCCGAAACATTTTCAGTAGGGTGTTCACTAAGGTTTTTCGGTCCATATACCCACGAAACATTAGGAAGTTTTCCGGCTGCCGCGTCTTGCGAAAATTGCTCCGCTCTTACATTCCGGGAATTTGTTTTAAGATTCGTAATATAATCAAAAGCATAACCACCATAATTTTTCCATTCCAATCCCTTCTTTTGAAGACTCTCAGGAAGCGAAGGAATATTAAATGGCGGCTGAAGATTTTTAGGATCGTTATGGTGTGGATTATTTATTACAGGCGAATCCGCTGCTATCACCATCAAGTGATTAGGCGTGGAGGGGCCTGCTACATCTGTATAATAATTATCACATAAAGTAAATTGTTTGGCCAGGGCAAAATAATTCGGAATATCTGATTGAATATATTGACCCTTTACCGCATTGGTGCTTCTTTTTAACCATGCTTCATGAGTATGGACCGGGTCATTTAGTGGCGGATCGGGCAAGTGCGGAAGATTCTTTGCCCCATTAGCGCCAATGAAAGTGCCAAAATAATTATCAAATCCATGGTTTTCTTTAAAGATAATTACTACATTTTTTATTAAGGCAGTAGTAAAATGTTGCTTGTTATTCTTTGTGGAATTTTTATTCGAGATGGATTTATTTGTCGCTGTCATGTCAGGCTTATTAATTCATTGAAGCAATCAATAGTATTAATAATATTCCCGCAAATAGGATGCCTTACTTCAATAATTCGGTTCAGCAAAAATTGATTCCGGTGGCATGCTTATATCCAACACAATGAATTTCCGGATGGAATTGATTTACCATGTGTAGGAGTAATAACGAAAATTTCACCAGGGTAAGCTTTATTTTTCTGAACGATTGAAATTTACCCCTACTCTCAATGCTTTTAAACCTGACACACCGGAAAGATCTTCCAATTCCAGTTTTTCCAGGTCATTATTTAAAATGTTATCAGCCTGCAGATATTTTATGTAAGAGATATATTCGTATGATTCTTTTTCGCTAAAATAAACTAAAGCAATTTTTCCGGGCTGGGTAAGCCTTTCATCAGAATTCATTAAATGAACTTTGTCTATCCTCTTTTTTACTATCTGGTAGCGAATATTATATGCACCCTCTACATCAAATCGTTTTTCATCATTTCTGAAAAGAATATCAATTGGTTGGGAATGTACAAAAATAAGTTGCGTTGTTTCTATGTCATTGTCCAATTGTGGCAACAGTTCATTTGTGTATTTTGCTATTGATGCCATAGATG
>JBDTEK010000063.1:0-4754 GCA_039922575.1 Ginsengibacter sp. | reverse complement strand
TTCCGGTAGGGGTACTGCTATTTTTCGCAGCTTTGATATGGCAGATGAAGTTTGCATAGGTTAGCGTTTTCCAATTATTTTTTAACCGGTTGATGAATGAATAACAAAAAGAAAGGCTATACTATCCGACAACTTTTTCCACCTCCAAAGGAAGCTAAAGCCGTAGGCGAATGCATGGTCTTCACCATCCTTCCACCTCCCAAATACATATGAACGCCACAGGGAAGACAAGGGTCGAAACTGCGAACCGCCCGCATTAAATCAATTCCTTTGAAATTATCAGGGCCATTTTCTTCGAAAATCGGCGTGTTCTGAATCGCATCCTCATAAGGGCCGGGAGTTCCGAAAATATCGCGTGGGCTTGCATTCCACGGTGTAGGAGGAAAACTTTGATAGTTGGCCACTTTGCCATCTTCTATTACCATATGATGCGATAGTACTCCGCGTGCCGCTTCGTGAAATCCGGCACTCACTGCGTAGTCTGGTACTTTGAAAGGAGCCCATGTTTTATAACGGCCTGCATGCACTTCATCAAGCGCTTTTTCAAGATTGTATAAACCAACTAATGCTGAATAAGTTTGATGGTAAGCTCTTGCACGATCTCTTTCAATGGCGTTACTCCATTTTGGAATTTTCCAAACCTGCTGTATTTCAGGCATTCCCACGGTCTTTGGAAGGTTCAACTCAAGAGAATCTCCGGTAGCTTTAATATACCCGATATCCACCAGTCCTGCTTTTGCAGTAACCCATTGTCTTGCAAAAGGTCCGCCTCCTGTATCGCAGCAAACATATTTTCCCGAACGTTTATCGAACCAACGGGGGGAAGTTACCCAGCTATATTTTCCTGCAAAATCTCTTTTGCCGGGGCGTGGCAAAGTTGTTTTATTCCATGGATGATCGCGCGCAACAGGATTTCCCAAAGGATCTTTTTCCACATAAACTTTTTCATTTTTCCAATCGTCATAATAGGAACTTCCGAGAAGAATGCGAATACCCAGATTAATTTCCACTAGATCAGTGGTAACTAATTCGCCATTAATAACCACGCCTGGTGTAATAAATCTCCGGCGCCCCCACTCTGTCATATTTTTATAGGTATAATCGTTATAAACAGGATCATCAAAGGAACCCCAGCAAACCAGGTTGGTATCGCGATAACCAACTTTTTCATACCCTGGTAATGCTTCATAAAAGAAATCATAAAGGTCATCATGCAACGGCACTACTTTTTTACAATATTCTATGTATTTCATTAACCGCACATAATAATCGGTCAGCGTCTGGTGCGTAATAGTGGTACTTACACCACCTGGTACTAATGTGGATGGATGTGTATGACGCCCTTCCATCAGGCAAAACATTTCTCTTGTCAAGCGGGACATTTGCAGCGATTCCATATAAGATTTACCGGTAAAAGGATCCAAAGAATCCATGATATCTGCTATCGTTTTAAATCCATGAATTTTAGCATTCGGCGCATCTGTATGTTGTGCTTTTTCGTAAACTTTGGGGTTTGTTTCCTTTACCATTTTGCCGCAGAAATCAACATTGCACAAATTATCATTGTAGATCGCATGATCAAACATATAATCGGCAGATTCACCGCAGTTAAGAATATAGTCGCCAAGCAGCGGAGGCTTTACACCATACGCCATATTCTGATTTAAAACAGAACAAGTCATGTGATTATCTCCACAAATACCACAAATACGGCTGGTAATGAAATGAGTATCCCGGGGATCAATCCCCTTCATAAAAATATCAAATCCCCGAAAGATCATTGAAGTGCTGTAGCACTCCTGAACTTGCTTATTGGTAAAATCTATTTTGCAATGAATACCCAAACTTCCTACAATTCTTGTGATCGGATCCCAAGACATTTCTTTCACAATAATATTTGGTTTTGATGTAGAAGAAGCCGGCTTGCTTTGAGCGGAACTGGGGTTTGTGAGTACGTCAGGCATAATATTTTTTTTAAATGTTGTTAGATAATTTAAAAATTCTTTTATTTTTCTTTCCTGTTTTTTTATTCAATTTTCCCAATTGGGTACATAACCACTTGTAATGGTCTTTCCACGTTCTCTCCATTCAGGTTCTAAGTCCTTTTTCCTGGTAGTCATGTGTCTGAAAACTCGTAGCATTGGACCTACGGCATATTTTGCCAGGTTAGAAGATAGCTTACCTCCAAATGCTTCATCCATAAAGGGCATGAATTTATCAGGAAAACCAGGCATGGTGCAAGCCATACAAATTCCTCCGATATTTGGGCAGCCGCCTACTCCGTTTTGCCAGCCTCTTCTTGGCACATTACAATAAACGATTGGTCCCTGACACCCTATCTGTACAAGACATTTGCTGGAACCATATTCCTGTGCAAAATCACCTTGCTCATAGAATGCGCCGCGACTACAGCTTTCATGTGTTGTGCGATTGAAAAGCCATTTGGGCCGGAGCTGATCATCCAGATCAATCATCGGCGCTTTTCCTGCCAATTGAAAAACGAGGTATAATAATGTCTCAGTCATATTATCCGGCTGTGCGGGACATCCGGGAATGCACACTATTGGAAGCCCGGCTTTTGATTTCCATTTCCACCCGAGATAGTCCGGGAGGCCCATAGCGCCTGTAGGATTGTTCTTCATTGCAGGAATTCCCCCATAGGTAGCGCAAGTACCAATTGCAACCACTGCTGCCGCCTTTGGTGAAAGCCGGTCCAGCCAACTGTTTGTGGTAATTGGTTGGCCGAAAGGCCCTGTCGTTCCCATAGCAGCCCAATAGCCGCCGGTATCTTTTATGGCCTCTTCGTTTGGCACAGAGCCTTCCAGAATTAAAACAAAGGGATCGAGTTCGCCTCTTTCGGCTTTATACCACCAGTCCATAATTTCGTCTCCGTTTTCAAAGGAAATCACAGGGCTGTGAATATGTACTTTTGGTAATCCTGGAATTGCACCAAGAACAATATCTTCAAGGCTAGGATTTACTGCGCCTGTCATAGCGACTGAATCGCCATCACAACCCAGGCCTGTGGTCATCCAGATTACATGGACGTCGGTCACTGAATTTGCTGCCATAAAATTTTAATTTAGATATAATGAGTAATTGGGGTATCTAAACAAATGCTCTTACAAGGAATACAAAAAAACAGATTCCGATCGTCGAAACAGTATCGCGCCAAAAACTAACAACACAACAAAAACGACTGTTGCTACATACGTGACTTGAGGATAGTGGGTAAAAATTTAGAAATTTGAAAACTTAACGACTTTCAAATTTGAAAATCTTCTTATGAACCCGAAATTAGAAAGAATTTTCTAATTTTCAAATTCTTTTTAAAAAATAAAAAATATTCGAAAAACTTTTAAACTGCATAACCCAGACCGTAATAAAACTTTAAGAATTATGGAAATCTATTTTTTATAAAAAACCAGTCATTGAATTATTATCGATAATTTATTTTTTGGGATCAATTAAATAAAATGTTCCCTTAATCGTGGACTCATCAAATAAAGTACCATTTTTAATTTTCTTCAAAATTAAATTTCTTGATTTTAGATCAAGATTTAAAATTCACTATTATAAAAATACCTATAAAGAATTAAATTCCTTAATCCCTTTTTCTGAAAGATGTGGGTAAAGATGGCCCCACAAAAAGTTCTTAAAATCCCTTTCAATAATACGTTTTTCCTTTAGAAGTTGCTGTGGTAGCCAGGAATTAATAGAAAGAAAAAGGGCACCCGCCAATAAATTATGATCTCCTTTATAAGACTCTTTTTTAAAAACCCCTGACTTTACATTGTCCGTGATCTGTTTTCTTAACTTCATAAGTATTTTATTATTGACACGTCCGATCTTTTCGTTTACGTCCGGATAGTTTCTTTTAATCTCCCAAAAATTTACAAAATAAAATTTTTTAATCTTCATAAAATGATACAGATTGGAAAATTTAGCATCAAAGTTTTTTAATCCGGAGTGAATGTTATAATTCATCAGAATATCAGAAATATGTTCCATGAGGCCTTCATACACAGCTTCTACAATAGTTTCTTTGTTTTTGAAATGATAGGCCAGGTTACCCACACTGATACCGGTTTTATCAGCAATCTGTTGAAGGCGCACATTTGCTATCCCATGATCAAAAAAGAGTTCTTCTGCGTTATGGAGAATTCGATTTTTAGTAGACTGCATCGCCGCTGATTATACAATTTGAACAAACTGTGGATTAGAAAATTTCTACTAAATTACAATTACCAGGTTATAAAAAGAATTTCTTAGGCATATTTTTTGAGAAACAAAATCATGACTTCTTTTCAACTTTGTGAATCGTCTCATTTCACCTTTAAAATATTTTTTTATGCAAAACAATAAGAAAGGAATAAAAATGACTTACCGAACATTTTGTATTGGGATAGCTGCAGTAGTTGTTGGCTTACTATCCATGAAACTATTGGCCGACAGCCAGGGCAGGGTTTATTAAAATTAAACCGGGAAATTACCGAGGAATTGTTGTAAGTGTGGATACCACACGTCAGGAGAAAAATGTAATAGCAACTCATTTCATAAACATAAATAATGAACCTAAATCAATGATATTGTGATTAAATCCGCAATACCTATCACCACTTGGTGTTTTTCAAGGCACATTATCTATTTAAAGTATTCATCTCTTCAGGGTTGTTTGTATTTTAATTCTTTTCTTCCTTTATTATTTATTGAACAAGATAAATAATAAATTATTTAATTAGAATCCATTCATA
>JBDTEK010000062.1:0-4646 GCA_039922575.1 Ginsengibacter sp. | reverse complement strand
TATTTTGGAAAAGCCTCTGCCGCAGCATTGGATAAATATTATAATGGGCAGGCGCTTATCAATGCTTTCAAAGCGAAAAGAAAAATTGCCGCGTTTGCTATTGCAAGCAGCACCGATCAAACAGGTTTGAATTATCAGGACACAAAAAGCTACGGCTTCAACAGCGATAATGTGCAGGTAGATGGCGGATCAGGAGCGGTAATTGTTACATTGGGAAATGATGATGGATTTGGAACACAAAATTATTATGGGCAGGGATTACCCGAAAGCATTAAAGCGGGTTTACATTTTTCTAATAAATGGAATGATGATAAATACAATGCCAATGGAAATTATTTGTTTAATAAACTGGCAGAACACACCGCTGGCAACACTTTCACGCAAAACATACTTTTGGATTCAGTTTATTATAACCGGGAAAACGCCAGCTCCCATTCCGACAAAATGAGGAATGCGGTAAGCGGATCAATGGAAATACAAATTGACTCTTCTTCCTCAATAAAAATCACTGCTAATGGATATACAGGAACTCACCGTGGTAATACAGAATATAATTCTGAGGCATTGAGCGAAGAAAATAAACTGGTAAACAGCAGCATCAGAAACACTTCCTCAGATGGAGATAATTCAAGCTTAAATAGTTCCTTATTGTGGAGAAAAAAGTTTAAAAAGAAAGGAAGAACTATTTCAATAAATGTTGATGAAAAATATAATGCATCCAACAGTAACGGGTTCTTGTTAAATAATTCAAATTTTTATAGTGATGGGATTCACATTATTAAGAAGGACACTACCGATCAAAATAAAATAAATAATGCATTAAATAATGTGATTGGCGCAAAAATCACTTACACAGAACCACTTTCTAAAACATCTTTTCTTGAATTTAATTATTCACTCTACAATAATAGCAGCTCCCAAAAAAGAATCACCTACAACAAAGATTTGAATTCGAAATACTCAACACGGGTGGACTCTTTGAGTAGTGATTTTAAATACATTTATAACACCAATAGCGCAGGCATTAATTACCGTTATAACGCTAAAAAATTTAATTTTTCCATTGGCGGTAATGTTGCTAATACTGCATTTGAACAAACTGATCTGGTAAAAGACACTGTGAATAAATACAATTATTATAACTTTTTTCCACGTACTGTTTTCAACTACAAATTCAGCGCCTTCAGTAATCTATATATTGCCTACAATGGTAGCACCACGCAACCTACCATTGATCAGCTACAACCTTTAAGAGATAATATGGATCCTTTGAACGTGGTGATTGGTAATCCGTCATTAAAACAACAATTTCAAAATAGTTTCAATCTAAACTATAGCAACTTTCAATTGATCAATGAACGATTCCTTTATCTCGGTTCTTCGTTTTCTTTTACCAAAGATCAGATAAGCAATAGCTATACCATTGATGCGTTAGGAAGAAGGGTAAGCCGCTTCGTCAACCTCAATGGAAACTATACAGGCCGCTTATTCGGTGGCATAAGCTTAAAAATTCCCAAAACAAATATGAGATTTGGGCTAAGCCCCGACGTAACTATTTCAAAATATGCCAATATTGTAAATGGCGTTCAAAATAGTACCAATAGTACCAATTTAGCTGCTACCGTAGAATTAAAAATCAACAAAAAAGATGCTTATGAATTCACAATAGGCGCCACACCTTCTTACAATAAATCGCAGTCGAGCATTAGCACTGTTGCAAACACTCATTACTGGAGCTACGAATATATACTGGATGGAAATTATTTGCTTCCATGGAAGTTAGAAATCGGATCAGATGTTAACTTTAAGATCAGGCAAAAATTAAATGCTTACGATGTCAACAATAATGTAATACTGTGGAACGCTTACCTGGAAAAGAAACTAATGAAAAATGATGTGCTCGCTTTGCGTGTAAGCATCAACGATATACTCGATCAAAATAAGGGATATGACAGAATTATTCAACCTTATGCTATTCAGGAAAAACATTATCTCACTTTCCAGCGGTACGGCCTCATTACGGTAACTTATAATTTTAGTAACAAGGGAGCTGCCGCTCAACCAAAAGGAATGTCAATAACTTTATAATTATGCAAAAGATATTCACCATTATAGGCTCATTTTTTATTTTAAATTCGTGCTATTCGCAAACGATATTTATTCAAAAAGCAAAAATAGAGTTCGAAAGAAAAGTAAATGCATGGGCAAGTATTTCAGGAGATTATGCAGACCAGTTAAAAAAATCAATTCCACAATACAGAATAGATCATTTCAATTATGAATCTGATGGAAATAAGTCTATCTACAAACTTAATGAAGAATCTGCTTCCAAAGCCCAATTTGGATATCCTGCAAATGACAACATCGTTTTCAGCGATTACAATTCAAACAAATACATTGCGCAAAAAAATGTGTTTGAAAAGTCTTTCCTGATAGAAGACAGCCTTAGAAAAGCCACCTGGAAATTCACTAACGATTTCAGGGAAATAGCGGGCTTTAATTGCAGGCGAGCTACTACTATGATTATGGATTCAATTTTTGTAGTTGCTTTTTTTACAGATGAAATAATGATACCTGGCGGCCCGGAAAGTTTTAACGGCCTACCCGGCATGATCTTAGGTCTTGTAATCAACCGTCTTCATACTACATGGTACGCAACCAAAGTAGAGCTTGATATAAACGCAAAAAACATTGTGCCACCTGCGAAAGGCAAAAAAATAAATATTAAAGAATTAAATGAAACGTTGAAAAATTCATTTTCAAACTGGGGAAAAGGCGCTGAAAAAAATATCTGGTCAATAATGATCTGATGATCATACACAAATCAGCTATCTCCCAACTCCATTTTCAGCACATCCGGTACCTCATTATCAGTATCGTGAACAATTACATTTAATAATCCTGCGATTACCATGGCTATTCCGCCAATTACCAGGGCATAAATGCCTTTCTCATCAAAATAATCCTTTATTATCACACCAAGAATAGCAGACGCAATTATCTGGGGCACTACAATGAAAAAATTAAACACGCCCATATAAAATCCCATTTTTTCGGGAGGTAATGCGCCTGCAAGAATAGCATAAGGCATCGTTAACGTGGAAGACCATGCAAGGCCCACAGCGATCATGGGCAGTAACAACATCGCCGGAGATTTTATATAAAATACAGATAATAATCCGATGCCCCCAATGACCAGGCAAACCAAATGCGTATATCTTCTGCTGATGTGCTTTGCCAACATAGGTAAAAGAAACGCAGCAATTGCGGAAACGCCATTATAAACCATAAACATTACGCCCACCCAATCTCCCGCATCCTGGTAGCCTTTTGAAGTGGTATCAATAGTTCCATAAGCGTTTTGAGCAATGGCTGGGGTAGTATATATCCACATTGAAAAAAAAGCAAACCAGGTAAAAAACTGCACAATAGCTAACTGCAACATAGTACGTGGCATCGAAAAAATACCTTTTGTAATTTCCATTATTGCATTAATAAATCCTTTCGTTTTTAACTTTTCCTGCCTCCATTCTTCCATATTTTCCGGTGGATATTCGTCCGCGGTTAATACTGTCCATAATACAGAAACAAAAAATACAATAGCACCAATATAAAATGAATATTTCACCGAATCCCCAATCTGACCTGCAGGAGCTACGTTGCTTATGTTTAAATAGTTGGTGAAAAAATAAGGAAGTAAAGAAGCGATGACTGCACCAAGCCCTATAAAAAAAGTTTGTGTTGCAAAACCGGTTGTTCTCTGAGAAGAAGGCAACTTATCACCAACAAAAGCACGAAATGGTTCCATAGAAATATTGATCGAAGCATCCAGTACCCATAATAAGGTAGCTGCCATCCAAAGTACCATTGCCTGAGGCATAAAAAATAAAGCCAGAGAAGACAAGACTGCGCCTAAAAAAAAGAATGGCCTTCTTCTTCCCCATCGTGGATGCCAGGTGCGATCGCTCAAATACCCGATAATTGGCTGAACCAATAAACCTGTTATTGGCGCGGCAATCCATAGAATTCCTATTTTATCTATTTCTGCGCCTAACGTTTGAAATATGCGCGATACATTGGCATTTTGTAATGCGAAACCAAATTGAATTCCGAAGAAACCAAAACTCATATTAAGTATCTGCCTGAAAGTAAGATGCTTTTTCGGCAATTGAAATTGCGGTGGCATTGTTGTTACATCGTTGAATTGTTTCATTGCTTAATTATCGCTTGTTAGGGTGTTATAATGTGCAAGAAACAAAACAATGAGTCTCTGCAGCTTGGAATCCACTATTTTATTTCTTATTGAGCAGAAGTTAATAATCTAATAAGGTTGGCCATTTTTAATATAGCAACCTTTGTACAAAAGTTTGTTGTAGTCAAATCATTTTCTTTTAAAGAAATTCAAATGAAATATCTCCAAAGCAATTTTTTTTATCTGACCATTAAAATAAAAAATATTATTTCAGCTTTCCTTCATTAACAGTAATAACACAGCATTTTCTTTAAACCATAGTACAAAATCTACAAAGTATGGATGTATTTCAAAGTGCCGTAAAGGTTGCCAAGCTAATTGAATTAATGTTATTATATTTTTATAAACTTTTTGACCGGGGTAAAATCAAGTTACAAGTCTCTATCTCTCTATT
>JBDTEK010000061.1:0-3756 GCA_039922575.1 Ginsengibacter sp. | reverse complement strand
GGTGCCAATTTCAGGATTGCACCACCAAAAGGTGTATTTGGCCTTCAGCATATTAATGCTTTAGAAATACGCTTTGGCCATTATTTCCAAAGCACAAAACTTTCTTCTAATATTATAACCCTGCATTTAAAATTCAAATGAGGCTAAGATTCACATTGAGTTTCTATGAATGCCTTAAAGGACAGTTAACCAACTTGCTCATTTCTTAATAATATCATTAAACTGATTGAAAATAAATTCTTCATCCGTGTGTGCCTCAATACATTTTTTGTAAGCATTCACCCCCCGTTTTTTTAATTCCTGCTTTTGATTTTTTATCTCAATTATTTTTTTTGCCAATGCCGCAGAAGAAATTTCTTCTACAATCCATCCACAACTATCGCTTACAAACTGGCCGATGCCACCCGTACCGGCAAAACTTACTGAAGGTAGCTTTGCAAGAGCCGCCTCAAGCACCACCAATGGATAAGGATCTTCCCGGGAAGGCAGGACAAAGAGGTCGAACGCTAGCAGTGTATCTAATGAGTGAGGCAACTGTCCTGCAAAAGTAAATGTGCTTTTTAAGTTATTGGCATCAATTGCATATTCAATTTTTGGCTTCATCCCATCCTTATTATAGCCGCCAATCCAGGCAAAATGCACATTTTCACCCGTTTCTTTTAAAATTGCCGCAGCACCAACTAGCAGGTCTATTCCTTTTCTGTGGGTAGCTGCTCCCATTGCAACTACATAAAATAGGCTATCGTTAAAGTCAAAGAAAGCAGATAACTTTTTTCTTGCCAGTTCCTTCGCATTTGCACTGGTGTTTACATTATGAAAAGGGAAAAAGTAATTAAGGAAATATATCCTGTCTTTTGGTATACTATGATTGACTATTAAATTTTGTGCCACCGCCTGGGAGCCTACCACGAAAAGATCGGAATATTTAAAAGTAAGTTCTGATTTTTTTCGATAAATATTAATTACGGATTCAAGCTCGTGTATGTAAGTAATTATTTTTGCCTGAGAGCCTGCCAGGCTCCTCAAAATCTTTCCGTTGGTAACCGTATTATTAAAAATAACATCCGCATTTTTAATGAAAGTTTTCAGAAAATGAACTCTGATGTTATATTTTGCAAAAGGAATCAATCTCCATAAAAAGAATTTATACTTGTTGTAGTTCCCTGGTCGCAAAATAATTGTTTCTCCATATTTCTTAAATTCTTCCTGTAAAACGCCACCTTTAAATAATATGATCCTGATAGTAAAGGCATCCTTCTTTTTTAATAAGGCAATCAGGTTAAGCAGTAATATGGGAGCGCCCGTCAAGGTGCTGTCGTGCGAGATAAAGACTATTTGCCTTTTACGTGGTGCTGCCATTTATGGTCAGTTTACTTTTTTAACCAATGAAGTTACTTCCGTTATTTTCAAAAAATTTTAGTAGTAACAAATATAGTCAGTTAATAAAATGCAGTTCTAAATTCTTAACACGGCTTAATGTTGCCTTAAAAAAAATATGCTTATAAATTTTCGCTCGCAAAAGGCCAATTGGGCAGTTACCTGTGCTGCATAAATAATCTCTATCTATTTTTTCATTCCACCCAACCATTTCTTTTGGATGCTTCACTATTTAGTAGAGAAAACATTTGCATGAAACAATTCTAAAATTCTACCTGGAGGGGTTCTTACCATATTCTTTTACAAGGTTAAATTATGCGTCAAAGTATGAAAGATATTATTTCATTAACGTTCTATTTCCCGGTATTTATAATTGTATGATAGCAATCTTACTTGTTATTATTTTCTTTTTCTGACTTTCTCTTTAAATAAATTTTCCCCCGAAAAAAGCCAATTACCTGTTTTAGGAGAAACATCACCTTTTTAAAAACTCTAAAAATTGATCATTATTAAAAAAGCACCACTATGAAAAAATTATGTCTGATCGCTATTATTTCAATTGCAACTTTAGTTTCGTGTACAAAAGATAAAAGTGAAACTAAACAAAATGACTGCCCTGTTGTGGCAGCCAGTTTGGTTCCTCAAATAGTAAAGGATTCCTTTATGCACAGGTATCCTATAGATTCTGTAAGAACCTGGTTTAATAAAGACAGTGTTGCTTATTGCGCGTTTTTTGTTTCGTCAGGTATTGAAAAATTAGCTCAGTTTTCCAATGCTGGAAATTTTATTAAAGAGGAAATTGAATCGAATGAAAGCAATGAGCACGAAGACAGTACTGCTGTCGGCAAGACGTCCGGCGGTTGTGAATGTGAGATACATTCAAACAATGATTAATTTTTGAGGTTTGGTTATGCCTCTCTTTCTTCATAGTGAGAGGCATTTTTTACTTTTTAAAAGATTTCAGGTAGTGATAATGATTTGGAACTTAGGCTGTTTCTGATTCGGTTTTGTTTATTTATCTTGAATAAATTTTCAAAAACAAAAGACATTTATGCATAAGTTTTTACCGGTAGTTAAAGCCCCGCTTGTAAGTGTAGTAATTCCCTGTTACAACCAGGCCACATTTATAGGAGAAACGGTACAATCGGTATTGCACTCAACCTATGCTAATATTGAAATCGTAATCATAAATGATGGTTCTACGGATGATACTGATCAGGTTGGCAAAGACTTAGCGGATCAATTTGACAACGTGTTTTACTACTCCCAAAAAAACAGCGGTCCTTCTGTAGCGCGGAATTATGGAATCAGCAATGCAAAAGGAATATTTATTTTGCCTTTGGATGCGGACGATCTTATTTCAAAAAATTATATAGCTGAAGCAATAAGGATTTTTGAGACAGATCCGGAAGTGAAAGTAGTTTATTGCCAAGCTGAAAAGTTTGGAGAAAAAAAGGGTAAGTGGAATCTGAAGCCGTTTAGCCTGGAGAACCTTGCAAAGGATAATATGATTTTTGTAAGCGCTCTTTATAAAAAAACGGACTGGGCAAAATGCGGCGGTTATGCCGAAGACTTACGATGGGTAAGTGAAGACTGGGTTTTCTGGATTGCTATGCTGAAAACGGGAGGCAAAGTGTTGCAGCTTCCTTTCGTTGGCTTTTATTATCGCATTAGTGCTAAGTCCAGGAGGAAAGGAATGACAAAAAGTAAGAAAAAATACCTAATCGATTATATCAACTTCCACCATAAAGATTTTGTGTACCATCAACTCAATGGCCCTCTGCGATTCCAAAGAACCCACTCTAAACATTACAATTCTGTGCTTAGATTTTTTGGCTTGTTAAGATAGTTATTCCATTTGTGAGAAATAATTTCAATCCCAGAGATCGGCTACAATTTTTCAATTCCATTTAAACAGATATAATTTTTCATTTTTACTTTTTGATTATACAAATCTAAATTTTCACTTTGGTCTGTCCAGTTTTCTTTATGATACAAATGGTATTGAATAGCAAAATGCTTAACAGGAACTATTTGATACCCAAGCCCTTTAAAACGCCAAACCAGATCGTGATCTTCCCCTACCGCAGGCCTGGTGTAATCTTCATCAAAACCGTTGATGCTTACAATGGCCTTTTTATAGCATGAAAAATTACTTCCTAAAATGGTGGTGATTCCAAGTTTACGGATGATTGTTTTTGTGACAGGATTAAGAGGAAGGTAGATACCTTCTTCATAAAATTCAGCTCCGTCTTTATGAATTTTTTTTATTTCCCGGATAATTTTTTTTTGAAATTCCGGAAGTGGGGTATGGTACAATTGATTGCTGTATTCCATGCCGAGTTTTATTCTTTTGCCAGCGAGGATATGATTAGGATG
>JBDTEK010000060.1:0-20576 GCA_039922575.1 Ginsengibacter sp. | reverse complement strand
CCTTTCATAATTTGAGTAGTGGAAAAATTGAGGTCTTTTACAAATCTTGTTCCTTTGCCACGGTTTCCCCCGAGATCTCCCAGAAAAAACGATGGCCCGATATTTACGCCCACTTCCACTTTTGTTTTTTCATTTCCAAAAACCAAGGATTGCGAATAACTTTCCGAAGAAATTAAAAGGCTTAAAAAAACAAATATGAAGCACGTAAGCCACAACAGGTGTAAACGTTTTTTCATAAGATGACTGGTTTAAAGTTTGCTATTGGATTATGTTTTTTACTATTTTTCAAACATAACCAGTCAATAACGGCTTACATTAAACTTTATTGCGCAGGAATGAGAACTAAACCGTTTTTTCCATTGGTATGTGCTCAATGCCATCTTCCAGATAAACAGCGCCTTTTTGTACAAATGAAAAGGATTCGTAAAAGCTTTTGAGATAAAGCTGCGCGCCTATTTTAATATTGATCTTTCCATAAAGAAAATATATTTTTTCAATAGATTTAGCAATTAATTGTTTGCCCAAACTTTGCCTTCGGGCAGAAGGAGAGGTAATTACACGGCCTATAGATGCTGCATTTTCATAAGAAACACCGGGAGGTAACAGTCGTGTATAAGCAACTAAAGTATCATTCTTCCATGCCATGAGATGATATGATTTATAATCTTTTCCATCGCAGTCCTGATATACACAGTTTTGCTCTACAATAAACACTTCATTTCTAAGTTGAAGAATTTTATACAATTCTTCATTTGATAATTCAGAAAAAGGTTTGCATTTCCATGCTATTTCCACCGTGTATCTATTTTTTGAGAGATAAAAATTGCTGTTGATGCTGCTGCTACTAACATGTCTCTCCTTATGGAGCCTGGCTAAATTTATTCCATATTGTTGCTACTAACATAGCGCTCCTTATGGAGCTTACTGCTACTAACATTTCGCGCCTATGGAGCTTGGTGAACTTCATTCCGTATTGTTGCTACTAACATGTCGCTCCCAGGAAGCCTGCGAGCTTCATAACGCGGGCAAGTAAGGTATTTTTTCTGGCCGAAAAAATTCAACAATGAAACAATTCAACAATGAAACAATTCAACAATAAAACAATACAATGGAACAATTCAACTGTGAAACAATTCGTCAATGAAACCATCAACTACTCTTCAAACTTACCATTAATACTCCTTCTTTCAGCTATTAATTTATTCTGTATCATATCGCTCCACTCTTTCAATTCCCTGGAGTGCCTTCAGTTCGGCTACCAGGTCATCCAGTTCGTCTTTATCATGCACATATACTTTCACATTCCCTTCAAATAATCCTTCTTTGGCTTCAATAGTAAGTGCATTTATATTTATTTTTAGAGTACCACTTATGAGATTGGTAATTTTATTGATTACGCCTACATCATCCAATCCAATAATTTTTATCCCTGTTAAAAAAGAAATTTCTTTATTCTTAACCCATTTGGTTTTAACTACACGGTGCCCGTAATTAGCCAACAGCCTTGCGGCATTAGGGCAATTGGTGCGATGAATTTTTAAGCCTTCTCCCTGGGTGATAAAACCAAAAACATCATCACCGGGAATCGGTTTGCAGCAATTGGCCAGGGTGTACATAATCCTGTCACTGCTTTCTCCAAAAATAATAAGCTCATTATCTTTTCTATTTAAATTTTTTGAAACAGTTTCATGCCTTTCTTCAATGATGGGTTTAATAATCTTCGGAGCAATAATTTTATCACCGGCAACCTGGAAATCTTTCAATTCTTTAAGGTCAATTTTTTTAACCGAGATGTCATACAAAAGATCAAGGGTAGAATTTAATTTATAAAAAGCAGCGATCTCTTCCAGGTTTGACTGATTCACGGAAATTCCCAAGCCATCTAACTTACGGCGAAGAACTTCCCTTCCTTCTTCTGCAATCTTCCTTTTTTCTTCTTTCAGTGAATCTTTTATTTTAGATTTTGCTTTAGTAGTTACTACCAATTTCAACCATTCACTTTTTGGTTTTTGTTTTGTAGAAGTGATGATCTCAATCTGATCGCCGCTACGCAATTGATGGCCGATGGGAACTAACTTGTGGTTTACTTTTGCGCCGATACATTTTTCACCCACAGCAGTGTGTATTGCAAATGCAAAATCGAGCGCGGATGAACCCGTTGGCAGCATTTTAATATCGCCTTTAGGCGTGTAAACGTATATTTCTTCTGCTAAAAAAGATACTTTAAAATCCTGTAAAAAATCTATAGAATTAGTATCCTGGTTAGCGAGCATATCTCTTATTTGCTGAAACCATTTATCAAAACGATTTTCTTCAGTAGCGCCTTCTTTATACTTCCAATGAGCCGCCAATCCTTTTTCAGCAATATCATTCATACGCTTGGAACGAATCTGTACTTCCACCCATTTGCCCTGCGGCCCCATCACGGTGGTATGCAAAGCTTCATATCCATTACTCTTAGGATTGCTCAGCCAATCGCGAAGCCGCTCCGGAGCAGGATTGTATTGATCCGTTACTAAGCTATACACTTTCCAGCAATCTTCTTTTTCCCTCTCAGGTGGCGAATCTAAAATGATTCTGATGGCAAACAGATCATATACTTCATCAAATGAAACCCCTTTCTTCTTCATTTTGGTCCAAATAGAATGAATACTTTTTGGGCGTCCATAAATTTCAAAATTAAATTTTCCATGAAGTAGCGTTTCTTTAAGCGGCCTTATAAAGTCATTGATATAACGCGAACGTTCTCTTTTAGTATTATCTAATTTTTGGGCAATATAGTGGTAACTATCCGGCTCCATGTATTTCATGGACAGGTCTTCCAATTCGGTTTTAATATTGTAAAGTCCCATACGGTGAGCAAGAGGCGCATACACATAAACTGTTTCAGAAGCTATTTTCAGCTGCTTTTCCCTCTTCATACTATCCAGAGTCCGCATATTATGGAGCCGGTCTGCAAGCTTTATTAAAATAACGCGGGGATCATCCGTCAGGGTAAGTAATATTTTTTTAAAATTCTCTGCCTGTTGTGAAGAGTTGGCATCAAGAACGTTAGAAATTTTAGTGAGGCCATCCACTATTTTTGTTATCTCAATCCCAAAATCTCTTTGTATGGTATCAAGCGTGATGTCTGTATCCTCAACGGTATCATGCAATAGGGCGCAAATGGTACTTCGCACACCCAGGCCAATTTCCTCTACACAAATCATGGCGACCGCAATCGGGTGTAATATGTAAGGTTCACCACTTTTACGACGCATGGTTTTATGAGCCTCTACTGCTATTTCAAAAGCCGCCCTTACATGTTCTTTATCCCCCGGCTTCAGTTTGGGTTTTAAAGCTCTTAAAAGTGCACGGTATTTCCGAAGAATTTCTTTTTTTTCTTCTTCCTCATTCATCGTGTATTTGGGAATATCAAGGGTAGGTTCCATTAACTACGAATTTACATAAGAAAATGAAACGCTGATCGCATCGCCGGAAATATTTTGAAATTCATTAAATAAACAACTGGAATATTATTATTATTTTAAACTGGATATAAATGAATAACAAAATAAAAAAGGTGGTAAATGATACTTGGTTTATCCCTTATCTTTTAATTTTGTTGGAAGTCATCGTTAAATAATCTGCAGGTCAGCATTACCTCCTCACAAAGGAAGGCCTTTTCCAAGTACTTAATATAAAAAAGACAATTCAATAGTAGCAAAGAACAGTAAACAATCATATAAATTGGAACATACAGAATAGAATAAATCACTTTATTTTGCAGCATTAAAAAACCCTGAAACGAATTACGAATCAGGGTTTTACCATTGTGACCCCGCAGGGGCTCGAACCCTGGACCCATTGATTAAGAGTCAATTGCTCTACCAACTGAGCTACGGAGTCATTTTTTTTGCAAATATATAGGGAATAGAATGATTCCAATCAGGTTAAGGATTTTCCTGTTTTAAAAATAGTAGTTTTTCAGTAAGATATAAATCTTTTGAATAGCCCTTATTATCTGCGTCTTTCCGAAAATTCATCACTTTCAAAAATTTGACATGGCCTTTATTGAAAACAGTTTTGTAAATCAACTTTTTTACTCCTCTGGAAATAAGAAGATCATTATTTTTATTAAAAATAAATCGGCCCACTTTGTAATCACGGAATTTTGGTATTGTATAATTTAACTTTACTTCGGCCAACCCTTCTTTATCAAGTTCAGCGACGAAAATGTTCGCGATCATTAAATTTCGTAATATTATATAATTGATATTATTCTCTTTTTGATTGTGCACATATTCCGGAAAATAAGTTTTAATATCTGAGTCGTAAAAAGATAAAAATTTATCTACAATTGTTTCTTCCCCTTTAAATTCAATTATATCAAAATTTTCAGTTGTGCGGTAAATCTTTATCAGGTAATACAAATTGATAAAAAACAATAAAGCATTGGTTATAATAATAGGAAAAGCATGTATTAATATACCATAAACCACGAAGGAAAAACATCCCGAAGCATTGATCCATCTGAACTTAAGGTCGTTATTTACGACGAGGGAAATTCCTAATAAAAGTGTAGCCAAATACCCAAATCCTTCTGCTAAAATCTTCTGCATCATAAAATCAATTATAAATAACAATAAATAACGGATTAAAATTTTGAAAAGAGAATTCAAATAGCAAAAATACAGCCTGTTTGCATTCCGATAAAAATAACCTAACTCTCAAAAATCTTCAATTTTATTTACTGTTTATTCATTCATTTAATGTAAATTGATTTACCATTAAATAATAAATATTTTTCTCATTTCTTGACAAAAAAAAACAAATTTATGGAAAAGGAAAACAAACTCACCACCTCAACCGGCACACCGGTTCCTGACAACCAGAATATACAAACGGCTGGAGCCCGGGGCCCTGCCCTGCTTCAGGACTTCTGGTTTTTAGAAAAAATGGCCCACTTTGATCGTGAAGTAATTCCGGAAAGGCGTATGCATGCAAAAGGATCCGGAGCATTTGGAACCTTTACGGTTACGCACGACATCACAAATTATACTTATGCCGATATCTTTTCTGAGGTGGGTAAAAAGACGGAAATGTTTGTACGGTTTTCTACAGTAGCAGGCGAGCGAGGCGCCGCAGATGCGGAAAGAGACATACGTGGCTTTGCGATGAAATTTTATACACAACAGGGCAATTGGGACCTGGTCGGAAACAATACGCCGGTATTTTTTTTTAGGGATCCCATGAAGTTCCCTGACCTGAACCACGCGGTAAAAAGAGACCCCAAAACGAACCTGAGAAGCGCAGATAACAATTGGGATTTCTGGACTTTATTGCCGGAAGCTTTGCACCAGGTAACTATTATAATGACCGATAGAGGAATTCCCCGGTCACCAAGATTTATGCATGGATTTGGCAGCCATACTTTTAGTTTTATAAATAAAGACAAAGTAAGGCATTGGGTAAAATTTACTTTTAAAACTCAACAGGGAATCGAAAACTTTTCAAATGAAGAGGCCAAAAAAATTATCGGAACAGATAGAGAAAGCAGCCAGAGAGACTTATTTGAAGCTATTAATAAAGGCGATTTTCCAAAATGGAAAATGTTTGTACAAATAATGACAGAAGAGGAAGCGAATAATTACCATTTAAATCCTTTTGACCTAACAAAAGTGTGGCCGCACGGTGATTACCCTTTAATTCCGGTAGGCGAATTTGAATTAAACCGCAATCCGGAAAACTATTTTGCTGATGTGGAACAAGCCGCATTTAATCCAGCCAATATAGTTCCTGGAATTGGATTCTCACCGGACAAAATGTTGCAGGGCAGATTATTTTCCTATGGCGATGCACAACGGTATAGGTTAGGTGTAAATCATTCTCAAATACCTGTGAACGCTCCAAAATGCCCTTATCACGCGTTCCACAGGGATGGCGCTATGCGCGTAGATGGCAACTATGGGAGCGCAAAACATTATGAGCCTAATAGCTTTAATGAATGGCAGGAACAGCCGGAATATAAAGAACCACCATTAGCAATTCATGGCGACGCCGACGCCTGGGATCATCGTGTGGATGAGGATTATTTTTCGCAGCCTGGAAACTTATTTCGCCTATTGGCCGATGATAAGAAACAGCTACTATTTAGTAATACTGCAGCGGAAGTAGGGAAGGCTCAAAAATTCATACAGATACGGCATATAAGAAATTGCTTCAAAGCTGACCCGGCTTATGGTGAAGGCGTTGCAAAAGCATTGGGGTTAACGATGGATGAAGTAAATGCTTTCCCTTTGGAAAAAGAGAGAGCCAATAATATAGGATTAAGAATGGAAGATGTAGAGAATCCCATTTAAAAGAATAGAAAAACACTTAACGGCATTTTTTGCCGAAAACCTTTGTACTTCTTTAGTACAAAGGTTTTTTATGTTTAAGATAAAATCGTAACAGATTCCGATTACTGATCAGAAAACGTAGAAAGTACTGCTTTCATTTGTTAGCTATCTCAAATAAGTGCGGTAACTTTTTTACATGAAAAACTGTTCTGAAATAATCTTATGGTCTTTTACAGTATAGATACAAAACCCGGGCATGGACTCCTTGTCAAAAGCCTGTGGAGCCTGGATTTGAATGCTGACGACATCTTTGGGAAATAATTACTTCTGTGGTATTTTTAAATTTCCCTTGTGCCAAAGCTCAGCAAGACGATTGGTAATTTCGGGCGTAGTCACAATTAAGGATTTTTTGTTAAAAAATAATGGGGATTTTATATTGCAAAAGACATGTAGAAATTTTTTTATAACACAAACAAAATTAAGATTGATAGAAATTTTACGGTCAAATTATTCGGGCCAATTAATTTTTAATTATCGCATAAAAAAAACTACTTACTTTTGAACACGGCAAATGAAAATAAGCAATCATATAAATCATATCTCTTCAAACACGTATCCGGTTTTTATTTTACCGGGTACTTTCGTTGTATCCCCGGCTCCCGGATGCTGATAGGCGCCTTTAACGCGGCCTCCTATCAGTGAACATTCTATCCAGAAAATTAGCAACTCAACATTTAGATTTTTAAAAATTAAATCATTATTAAAGAAATAATAAAATGAAAAAAATTACTATCATCGGAGGCGGAAATCTTGGCACTGCTATTGCCAACGGATTATTAAAATCCGGAAAGTTTATTGCAGACGATATAACCATTACCAAAAGAAACATCCAGACATTAAAAGATTTAAAAGAAGCAGGAGTAAATGTAACATCAGATAATAATAAAGCTATAAAAAATGCTAACGTTGTTATTCTTGCCGTAAAGCCCTACCAGGTACAGGATATAATGATGAATACTACTTTTCATGATGGGCAAATTGTGGTAAGCGCTGTTACCGGCGTATGGCTGAAAGACCTTCATCAATGGATCAATAATAAAGTGGTATTATTTCGGGCGATGCCAAATACTGCTATTGCTATTCAGCAAAGCATGACGTGCATAAGTAGTAACGGAGCCGGCGCAGAACAAATCGCAATAGTAAAAGAACTTTTTGAAATACTTGGCAGGGTCACTTTTATTGAAGAAAAATTAATGAACGCTGCAACGGTTCTGGGGGCATGCGGAACAGCATTCGCTTTGAGGTATGTGAGAGCAAGCATACAGGGCGGAATTCAGATTGGATTTAGCGCGGAGCAGGCTTCATTTATAGTAGCGCAAACAGTAAAAGGCGCATCGGAATTATTACTTATTAATCATACACATCCTGAACAGGAAATTGATAAAGTAACCACGCCAATGGGATGCACAATCGCGGGATTAAATGAACTTGAGCATAAAGGATTTAGTTCGGCGCTTATCAAAGGCCTGGTAGCAAGCTATGAAAAAATTTCGTGAGGTTATCATTCAAATAAAGAAGGTCTTTTTAGTTTTTTTTCCCAGGATGAAATATCTAATAGGCCTTCTTTTATTGATCAACTTCATTTTAACGAGACATTAAATCCGCTCCAATTATTTTTATTTTTTTGCCGAGATTCATTTTCTGCTACCAAACAAAAAATGGTTTATTTTGAAGAAAAATTTTCTAAAATTTTCATCACTTCTACTCCTTCTCCCACTGTACATGGGTTTGAACCATTACCCATAAAATATTCAACCACTTTTTCTATCATTGGTTGTTGTACATGTTGTAGTTTTTCAAATTCAATAACTTCAATCTTTCCTTTTTTAATAACTGTTATCTGCTGGCTTCCAAAAAAAGAAAAATGAATGCTGCCCTCCTCCCCTATAATTTCACAGTGATCTTCTTCTTTATTTTCACCAATATCAAAGCACCATTCACCGCAGAATAAAATTTTGTTTTTAAACAGGATACTACCGGAAACCGTATCTGCAGCGATATATAATTTATTATGATTTACAGCAAACCCATGAGCATCGTTTATTTTTCCAAATAGATGATACATCATATCTACCTGGTGAGGTGCTATATCGTAAAATAAACCATGGCCGGCAATCGCTTCATTTACCCGCCATGCAATTTTAGGAATAGTAATATCCTCCTGAGATAAAACTGTTCGATAAAATTTTAAATTGGCCAATCTTATTTCACCAATTTCTTTTTGATCAACCAACTCTTTTATCTTTTTATAGAAAGGCTGCTCACGGCGGTAATGCGCCACCACCAATTTACCATTATACTTCGCAACCGCTTCTGCCATTTCTATTGCTGATGACACACTAACGGTCATTGGTTTTTCTACATACACAAATTTTCTAGCCTGCAATGCTGCTATTGCATATTGCTTATGCGAAGAAGGAGGCGTTGCAATATATACAGCATTAATGTCAGGATCATTTATAAGTTCATCAGCATCTGCATACCATTTTGGAACATGATGACGCTCTGCAAAATCTTTGGCTTTATCTGCGTTCCTTCGCATTACTGCAATGAGCGAAGAGTTTTTAATTTTATTAAAAGCCGGGCCACTCTTTAGCTCTGTTACATCGCCACAACCAATGATACCCCAATTAATTTTTTTCATTTTAAAATATACTGATTAATTTTTTTGTGGATTGAAAATACAAATAATTTGAAATAACCATGTTCTCTTAAAGAGAAAAACTAGTTTTATTTTTGTGATAATCAAAATAATAATAAAAATGACCAACAACGATATACTTAAAAAATTAAGAGTAGCACTATCACTTCGCAACGATGATATTATTCATATTTTATCACTTGTAGATTTTGAAATCAGCAAAGGTGCATTAGGAGATCTTTTTAGAAACGAAGGCCAGCCCGGTTATGTAGAAGCAGGCGATCAGATCTTGCGCAACTTTTTAAATGGATTGATCATTTATAGGAGAGGAAAACCTGAAGTTCCGAAAAGCAATTTTAAGGAGGAATAAATATCCCGGAAGGGTTTTTTTAATAAAATTTAAATATTCCTGGTTCTATCTAAAATAAAAAAACCATTGAAAGCAAGTAGGGTAGCTTGTAAGAAATGACATTATTTTTTAAAAATATTCTTATAAAACAAATGCCATGAAAAATATTTTCACGGCACTTGTTTGTTTAATTTGGTTGAAAGATTTTAATCTTTAAATTAAAAGTATGCCTTAGTCGTTTTTAAAATCTAGAATTCAATTGAAGAAAACAGCGGACTTGAAAAATATCAAAATCAAAAAAAATCAAATCATAAAATCCTACCCCTCAAAATCAACCCTTTTCTAAAAATTTTTTATGCAATTCAAGAACCTGCGGAATTAATAAATGTTGTTCGTCATTTACTATAACGTAGTCACATAGGCGCAGTTTCTCTTCTTCATCCATTTGGGTTTCCATTCTTTCTTTTACTTTCACGCCTAAAACACCATCGCGCATCATGGTACGCTGAATACGTAGCGCCAGTGGCGCTTTTACGCCGATAATATAATCGAGATACTTTTGAGATCCACTTTCAAAAATGAGAGCGGCTTCTTTAATTAGATAAGCTGACTTTTGCGAATTCATCCATTCCCTGGCATCTTTAATAGTTGCTGGATGCACAAAGGAATTGAGTAAAGATAATTTTTGAGGATTACTAAAAACCTGCTCAGCTAAAAACTTTCGATCCAATTGATTGCCTGAATAGGATTGGTCTCCAAAAGAATCCTGGATTTTTTTTCTCAGCACCGGATCTTCCAACATCAATCGTTTGGAAGCATCATCCGCATTATAAACCGGAATACCCAGCGCTTCAAAAATGCGGGCCACGGTAGATTTTCCACTTCCAATACCACCTGTTAATCCGATGCGCAGCATTTGTTGTGATTATTAATATGAGATTTTAGTTTGCCCCATACAATGTAAAAAACAGTAGTCCAAAATGAATAATGTACGATGTTTGACGCCAATCAAATAAAAGTAAATTAAATACAATTCATCATTTATCAAAGTTCCTGCATCAAACACCGTACATCTAAAATGTTATACCATATACCATACCGAAGAGATTATTTTATTGGAGCAGGTGTATTCACCTTATTCAAATTAGCTGTCATTTCCATACTTACAGCGCTTTTCTCCATTTTAATGTATGATCCCGGGTTTATTTCAAGCATAAAAGTGCCATCTTCATTCATTTTATTTACAGTACCGTGGATACCTGCGATCGTTACTATTTTATCACCCTTTTGCAAATTTTGCATAAACTGCTTTTGCAATTTAGCTTTTTTTGCCTGCGGCCTGATCATAAACATCCAGAATACCACAATCATTAAACCTAAAAATACAAATTGAAATCCACCGCCGCTCTGGCCGCCCTGTCCTACCATTAAATAAACCATTGCTAAATTCATATCGCTTGTTTTGTTTTGCTGCATTTGCAGCGGTTAATAAAAAAAAATTATTTATCTTTTGAATTCACTTCTCCAATTAATTGTAAAACAGGAAATTCAGGATATGCGTTTGAAACTACATTCACTTCTTTATGAACGGGGCCTACCCTACCCTGGCTATTAAAAACTACCTTTAAAAATCCTGTTTCGCCGGGTTTTATCGGTTCTTCAGGTTTTTCAGGTACTGTGCATCCACAGCTTGCTCTCGCAGAAGAGATAACCAATGCTTTTGTACCGGTATTGCGAAAGCGATAGTTAAAAACCACTTTTTCTCCATCAGTTACTTTCCCAAAATTATATACTGAATCTATCATTTGCACAGAGGTGCTGTCAGTAAAATGTTTGACAGTGGCAGCCTGCAAGTCACCATTTGTCTTTGTACTCCTTATGTCGCAGGAATAAAGGGTACAAAAAATGCAAAAAAGGATCAACAATTGTTTCATTACCTGATTTTTTTTCAAAGATATTATAATGTACTGTTTTTAAAATTCTTCTTATGAATTTTATTCTCCGTTAATAGCTCTTTATGAATATTATCCAAAATTCCGTTTATAAAATGACCGCTTTGTTCGGTACTGTATTCTTTGGCGAGGTCAATATATTCATTGATAGTAACTTTTGGTGGAATGGTTTCAAAATAAAGTAATTCACAAACACCCATTTTCATCAGGATCATATCAATGGCTGCTATTCTTTCAGAATCCCAATTTTTTAATTTCGGTTTAATGATCTCAAGGCAATATTCATTTTTATCAATTACACATTCCAAAAGGTTGATTGCAAAATCTAATTTTTCAGCACCTACCATTTCACAAAAATTAAATTGAGAAGGTTTTTGTAAAAAGCCATTTATCAGTAAAATTGCTGTTTCAGCATCGTCATCCCAATGAATAAATTTTCCTTCCACATCACTTACAAAAAGGTCATTATCAAGCATCAGGTCAGAAAAAATAAATTCCAATATCTTTTTTTCAGATTTTTTATCACGCGACTGATGTGAAATGTAATCTTTATATTCCGGTGAATTTACCAAAATCATGTAGTTTTTTCTTACCAGCTCATCATCTACCAGGTATTTAATTTTCAATTGTTCAATTGATCTTTTAAACGAATCGTTTTCTAAAGCAGCCCATACTATTTCATTACCGGCAATTTTAATATTAATATTAAGATCCTCCGCAGTTGGTAAAAGTTTGCTTGCTTTTTGCAATGCATCCTTTTCGGCGTAACGTGCTACTTCTATGATAAAATAAATGAGATACGTGAATAATTGCTGAAAATGTTCCAGTTTCTTTTTGAGAATCTGTAAAGGTTCTCCAGGGCTTGTTTCATTATTCATGGATTCAATACTGTAAAGCGTTTGCATAACTTTGACACGTATATTTCTTCTGCTTAACATTCTTAAGAACTGATTTTTGGGCTGCGAAGATATGTGAAATTATTGAACCGTTAAATTCAATAGTTGAGACTCCGTAGTTAAGAATTCAGAGTTCTGTTTTATTCAGAAAAAAGTTTTAGAAGTTTAACAAAAAAACACTTTAACTTTGAAAATTCTTTTTCGAAAAAACCCATTCCTACTTACTTTCTCATGATTTCTGCGAGATCTTTTTTCTCTTTTTATATTAGGCCTTAATTAAATTTTAACCGTTAATTAAAATCAAACAAAATGAAAAAATTATTTCTAACAACAGGATGCATTATTATTTGCTTTTTAATGTCATGCAAAGAATCAACTTCTACGGGCAACGATAATTCTTCCCAGGCAGAAAAAAACAAAGCCAACACGAAGATGGTTTATAAAGCAATTGAGACGGGAAATGTTAGCGGTCTTGATAGTATCATTGATAAAGATTTCATCGATCATTCAGGAGAGAATGGCGATGTAAAAGGGCTTGATTCGCTCAAGTATAATTTTACTCAAATGCATAACCATCTAAATGACATCAAAATGGAATCAATTGCCAACGCAACTGATGGTGATTACAATTTTGATTTAAACAGGTTTACTGCAACAACCAATAGCTCATATATGGGATTACCTGCGAATTACAAAATTAATATGATGGGTATTGATGTAGTAAAAATAAAAAATGGGAAAGCGATTGAGCATTGGAGTTATGCCGACCCAAAAGATGTGATGAAGATGATGCAGAGTATGAAAATGGATACCACCAAAATGCATTAATATTTCATGAAATAATAGAATAAAAAATAATAATCTATTTTTCCAGCACGTCTAAAAAAAAAGATTAGCAGGCAAATAAAAAGGCAACCAAATAAATGGCTGCCTTTTTAAATTCAATTACTGCAAACCTGTAAGCCGGATTCTGTAACTCCGTAATAAAACGAAGCGGTTATCATTTATCTTGCTATTGCATTACTGCAACAGTCTTGCTGCCTACCCTTTCCGGTCCCGATAACTACCGGGAATAAACGGACAGCTTACATTGCGCAAGCGCAAACCGGAATATACGTGGCATTACAGCACACAAGGTTTACCCTCCCGCTGCGTTACCGCTGCGGAACGTGAGCTCTTACCTCACGTTTTCACCCTTATCCCGATTGTGATCGGGACGGTTATTTTCTGTGGCACTTTCTTTCCGATTAAAATCGGAACCGGCTGTTAACCGGTGTGTTGTCCTTTGCTGGCCGGACTTTCCTTCCCGATTTTTATCGGAACGATAACCCGGTTTGCAGTTGCGCAAAGATAGGTAGTTATATTGCTGTATCAGGCTGTTTGCCTCGTTAAAGACAATAAAATTTAACTAATAAAACGAGCCCGGTAATAGGCCTTAGTACTGGAAAAATATCTCCGTAGCGCCAAAACCGAAATTACTGTGGTATTGATTGGCAAATGTTCTCACTTCTTTTTTTGTTTTCAATATTTCATGAATTTCGTTACGCAATTTTCCAGTTCCCACCCCATGAATTACTATAAAATTCGGTTGCCTGTGCGCAACGGCGAGATTATAATATTTTTCGAAATTCTTTAATTGAATGGATAGTATTTCAAAATTGCTTAACCCTTTCCAGTTGTCCATCAATTTTTCTATATGAAGGTCAATAACGGAACGTGCCGGTTCCAATCTTTCCCTTATTTTAGTTGCATCGTAAAGCTTGCCGTAAGAATTATTATAATCAGGGATTAATTCTTCCATCCTGTCCGGATATTTTTCAAAAAGCCTGAAAGAAAATGTAGGCTCATTCTTCATTTTCATTTCCTCAATCTTTTGAAATAATTGCCTGGCTTTCATTTTAAAAGTAGTTTCAAAATGTGCCGCTTTTTTTTTGTTGATTTCAGTTGGAAAAAAATCAAACTCAAACTTGGGTGCATCATTCATCTCTTCAAAAGGAACATCATGGATATAAAAATCGGAAAAGGGCAAAATGGTATTATTTAAATGTAAGTCCGGTAAGCCCAAAAATTTGATCTGGTAATTAAAATTTAAAGATATTTCTGTTTGATTGAGTAAATAAATTTTAAATTTCTCCACTACGTCATCATCAAAAATATCCTTATTAAAAACAGGTAAAAAAGAAATCCAAACGCCTGTACTTACTTGATATTTCTCAGTACTTTTTTCTTTCCTTAGGTTATCAATATAAACCTTCTCTTTTTTTTGAGGAACTAATTTTTTTTCGCTAAATCTTTTGAAATAAGGGAAATCAATTTGATCAGTATAAACAGGAAACCGTACGCCATCTACATTTACCACCAACATTTTATCATTGATAATTTCTACCACTTCTCCTTCTTCATTGGAATGCAAAAGCAATACTGTATCACCCGTCTGGTATTTCATTGATCAAAGATAGCTTGTTTGTAGATTTGGAGATTGAATGTAGAATGCATTTCAAAATTCTCTGCACGGAGGCACAACAAAAGCAGCACACACTAAGTAGTTGAGAATGAATTTGTTGAAAATGGTTATATATAAAAGGTGTAATAATAGATTGCTCATTGTTTCCTATCCATATGTAACAATCCACCCGTTTTTAAACTCTTTTCAAATACAGGCCTAATCAACCCTAATTCCATTATCAACCAAATCTCCTTTCCCCAATTTACTGTGATGTCTGCTGTAAAGGAAATAAATCGCCAACCCGATAACCAGCCAGATTAAAAATCGCATCCAATTAGTATATCCCAATTCTGTCATTAAATAAAAGCAACTCGCCAGGCCTAAGACGGGTATTAAAGAAAGTTTTTTTACAAACGAAGCAACCGTTAACCCAATTGAAAGAATTACAAATAAAAAGAAAGGCAATTTATCACGAAACACTTCCCATCCTTCAGTGAAATCAAAAAGTCCAAGAAAATTTTTATAGAAAATTATGACGCCAACAATAAATAATACCGGTACTATAAATTGAGAACTGATATAAGGAATTTGAAATTTAGGTTTAACCTCGCCTTCTTCCCTTTTAGGTAACAAAAGCACACCACCACATACAAGAACAAATGCAAATAAAGTTCCGATGCTGGTAAGATCAGTAACTTCTGTTAAGTTCAAAAACAATGCGGGTATTGCCACAAAAAGCCCTGTTACAATTGTAGCAAAAGAAGGTGTTTTATATTTTGGATGAATACGGCTGAAGGCCTTTGGCAGCAATCCATCGCGGCTCATGCTCATCCAGATGCGCGGCTGCCCCATTTGAAAAACAAGCAATACGCTGGCGGTAGCAATTACCGCACTGAAAGAAATGATATAACTAATTTTATCAAGCCCCACTCTTTTAAAAACAAAAGCCAAAGGATCACCTACCTGTAACTCTTTATAAGAAACCATTCCGGTTAAAACCAGTGCAATTAAAATATAGAGAATGGTACAAATAATTAAGGAATAGATCATCCCACGCGGCAAATCTCTCTGTGGATTCTTACACTCTTCTGCAGTAGTAGATATGGCATCAAACCCAATGTAGGCAAAGAAGACAGCAGATACGCCTTTCATCATTCCGCTAAATCCATTTGGTAAAAACGGACTCCAGTTGGCAGGAGCAACATAGAAATATCCAATTCCGATTACGGCAAAAAGTATAATGATCTTTAGCCCCACCATTATATTGGTGGCTCGCCGGGTCTCTTTTATACCGGTATATACCAGCCAGGTAATTAAAAAAACAATAGCAAGCGCGGGAATATCAGCAATTAACCTAAGCCCACCTATTTGAGGAGCATGTATCCATGCATTATATCCTGATTGTACACTTTGAGAAAGATTGGCTAATGTTTCCCCTTTAGTCAATTCGATTGTTGCTTCTTTAAAACCTCGCGATGCACTTAAATAATCAGTAGTGAGAAATGCGGGAATATGAATATGCAGTCCTTCCATAAGGTTTACAAAATATTGACTCCATGAAATAGCAACAGCAATATTTCCAATTGCATATTCCATAAGAAGATCCCAACCGATTATCCATGCAATCAATTCACCAAAAGAAGCATAAGCATAAGTATATGCGCTTCCGCTCACGGGTATTCGGGAAGCAAATTCTGCATAACATAAGGCCGAAAAACCACAACATACAGCCGTAAGTACAAATAAAAGTGACACGCCCGGCCCTCCCTGGTATGATGCATTTCCAATAGTAGAAAATATACCAGCACCAACAATAGCGGCAATTCCCATTGCGACAAGGTCACGAACTCCCAACACTTTGTTTAATCCTGACGCCGAATGAGTTGCATCAGAAAGTCCCGATTGAGCATCGGCTAAAATTGCGGCAATACTTTTTTTACGAAAAAGAGGATGAGGCATGTTTGGTAAAACTTTTACTGATTTAAAAATTTAAAAATGAAATTGCATTTCCTTCACTCAGGTGGAAAGATAATGAGGTTATAATAAAAAACGCGATTGAAAGAAATAAAATATTTTAAAGTGGCGCCTATTATAAGTAACCGGCATTTCACTTTTGGCTAAAAATCAAAATTTCAATTGTTATCGGCAGTATATCCTCTAAAGAATGCAGTTTTATCAATGAACACGGTGTATGTCTTTTACTTCGCCATACAATCTCTAAAACATTTGATCTGAATCATTACCTTTTATTGACATAAGTCATTGGCAAACCTATTATATCAGGTTAATTTTGTGTTTGAAAAAGTTTACTATAAAAAAGCATCGTGAAATCCTATAAAAAAAATTATCAGTTATGAAACAATATCGCTCAATAGAAGAAGTACTGTCGCCCTCTGTTCCTCACATGGTAGGTGATGGCTTCAGAGTGGTTAATTATTTTCCTGGTGGAAAAAATTTTAGTGATAGAATGAGCCCGTTTTTCCTACTCGACTTTAATCCGGAATTTAATTTTTCACCCACCGATATCCCAAGAGGTGTAGGAGTGCATCCTCATCGCGGCTTTGAAACGGTAACTATTGCTTACGAAGGAAGTGTAGCTCACCATGATAGCCACGGAAACAGTGGTGTTATTAATCCGGGAGATGTACAATGGATGACTGCTGCGAGTGGAATCCTGCATAAAGAATATCATGAAAAAGAATTTGCAAAAAAAGGCGGCTCTTTTAAAATGGCGCAAATATGGGTGAACCTTCCAAAGAAATTCAAAATGTCCACTCCAAAATATCAAGCCGTTTTGCATGAGCAAAAAGGAAGATTCGATTTACCGGATCAAAAAGGAACCATATTTGTAATAGCTGGTGACTACAATGGAATAAAAGGTGCGGCCAGCACATATACTCCCCTAGAAATGTATGATGTGCGATTGATGGAAAATGCAAAAGCAATATTCAATTTGCCGGGAGAATACAATACTGGCTTATTGGTTGCAGAAGGAGAAGTGACTATAAATGATAATACAACTGCCTATGAGAACCAGTATATTCAGTTTAAAAATGAAGAAGGCGAAATAACAGTTAATGCAGATAAAAATAGTATTATCCTGGTATTAAGTGGCCAACCTATTAATGAACCTGTGGCAGCATATGGCCCCTTCGTAATGAATACCCCTGAAGAAATTCAGGTAGCGATAAAGGATGTACGAAATGGGAAATTTGGACAGCTCGATTAACAAAATAAAAAATTATTACAAACTATAAAAACAAAAAAAATGTCAAAAACAAAATGGGTGTTAGACCCCGCACACACTGAAATTGGATTTAAAGTAAAACACCTTATGATTACTAATGTAAAAGGTGTTTTTACTGAATATGATGCAAGTATTTATACAACAGGCGAAGATTTCATGACAGTTGAAGTTGATTTTTGGATGAACCCGGCTTCGCTGGAAACCAAGGATGATAAAAGAAACACCCACTTAAGAAGTGCAGATTTCTTTGATGTAGAACATCACAAGGAAATCACATTCAAATCCGACACAGTAGAAAAAGTGGATAATGACGGAACATTTGAGCTTTGGGGAAATTTAACCATTAAAGGAATAACAAAAAAAATAAAATTGGATGTGGAATTCGGGGGTGTAATTAAAGATCCCTGGGGTGCAGAAAAAGCAGGCCTCACTATTAGCGGTAAGATAAATAGAAAAGATTGGGAATTAAACTGGAATACGCTTCTGGAATCTGGTGGAGTATTGGTGGGCGACACCGTTAATATTATTTGCGAAGTTGAATTGCAAAAAAAAGAAGAAGTGGAAGAGTAGAAATTAAAATCAGGATAGTAGGAATTTCTTTTTTTCGATGTATGGATTTTCCGAGTACTAATGAAATTACTATTACCTTTTATATTATTCAGAAATTTTAAATAACATTCCCAATTGAAAACGATCTTTAAATATTGATTGTAAAATGTGTAATTTTGGCGCATTTATTTTAATAAAATAATATATTTAACAGATAATTTTTAACATTGGACAGAAAAATCACAAAAATTGGTGTACTCACATCGGGAGGAGATGCCCCCGGCATGAATGCGGCTATCCGTGCGGTTGTTCGCACGGGTATATACAACGGGCTGGAAGTTTATGGAATACTTCGCGGATTTTCGGGGATGATTGAGGGAGACATTTTTAAAATGGAAAGTAAAAGCGTAGCGAATATTATTCAAAGGGGAGGAACGATTTTAAAAACGGCAAGATGTCAGGAATTTTTTTCCGTAGAAGGAAGAAAAAAGGCTTATGATAATTTAATTAAATTGGGTATCGATGGGCTGGTGATTATCGGTGGAGATGGATCTTTTCGCGGTGCCAAAATTTTCAGCCATGAATATGATATCGCATGTATCGGGCTTCCGGGTACTATTGATAAAGACATAGCAGGTACAGACTTTACTATAGGTTTTGATACGGCAGTAAACACCGCAGTAGAGGCAATTGATAAGGTAAGAGATACAGCCGATTCGCATGACCGTCTTTTTATTATTGAAGTAATGGGCAGGGATTCCGGTTATATAGCTTTGCATAGTGGTATTGCCACAGGGGCAGAAAATATATTGATCCCTGAAAGGAAAACTGATGTTGATGATGTAATAAAAACACTGAAGGAAAAGCATGGACGCAAAAAATTAGTAAATATAATCGTAGTAGCGGAAGGCGAACAATTTGGCGCAACTGAATTGGCAAAAGTAATTACAGAGCGCATTCCCGGACAGGAAGTGCGGGTATGTATTCTCGGCCACATTCAACGAGGCGGTTCGCCTACCTGTCTCGATAGGTTGATTGCCAGCCGCATGGGTTATGCTGCAGTGGAATGTTTCCTTGAAAACAGGTTTAATGTATTTGTTGGCATAGTAAATAATAAAATGCATTATATTCCCCTGGATCAGGCAGTAAAAAAGAAACAAAAAGTAAACGAAGAATGGATGAAAATTGTAAAAATTTTATCTTCCTAAGATCAAGCCACGATGCGCAATCGTGCTGCATCGCATTCTCTAAAACCAATTTTAAAAAAATAAAATTCCCCATAATCCAATGTCAAAAAACGTCGCCAAATACCTGCATAAAGAAATGGATAAAAAAGCAGGATTCGACCATTCTATAAAACGAACCAAAATTGTAGCAACCATAGGCCCCGCCTGCGATAATTATGACGCAATGATAGCGTTAGTAAAAGCCTGGGTAAATGTTTTTCGACTAAATTTTTCCCATGGTACTCAGGAAGATAAAGCGAGGGTCATAAAAATTATCAGGCAGATCAACGATACACTTCCTTTTAATATAGCCATTCTTGCTGACCTTCAAGGGCCGAAATTACGCGTTGGCGAAATTGAAAATAATGCACTTCAAATCAATCCGGGCGATAAATTAACTTTTACAAATAAAAAGTGCATTGGAACAAGAGAAGAAATATATGTGAGTTATCCCGATTTGCACAAAGATGTAATTCCCGGTAATTTAATTATGATTGATGATGGTAAACTTGAGGTTAAAGTAACTAAAATATTACCAAATAATAATGTAGAAGTGGAAGTGGTGATGGGTGGTATTTTGTCTTCCAAAAAGGGGTTAAATCTTCCTGATACAAAAATATCATTACCGGCGCTTACAGAAAAAGACCTGAACGATCTGGATTTTATTATTGACCAGAATGTTGACTGGATAGCTCTTTCATTCGTAAGAGAAGTGAAGGATATTACCGGTTTAAAAGATATCATAAGAGAAAGAAAAAGCACAGCTAAAGTAATTGCCAAAATCGAAAAGCCTGAGGCAATTACCAACATTCGCGATATAATTATTGAAAGTGATGCCATCATGATCGCGCGCGGTGATCTCGGAGTAGAACTACCAATCGAAAAAGTTC
>JBDTEK010000059.1:0-3943 GCA_039922575.1 Ginsengibacter sp. | reverse complement strand
TTTACTGATCCAGTTAATAAGATCATCGTAAATTTCCTGCTGCGGTTTCCATTTATAAATAGGCAATCCAAATGTTGATTCCGTTATAAAAGTATGGCACTTTATTGGTTCAAATTTTCCACTAACCCCATCATCCTCTCTTTTATAATCACCGCTCACTACCCAAACTTCATCTTTGTATTCGAGCCTGATTTGTGAAGATCCTATAATATGGCCGGCAGGATGAAATGATATTTTTACTCCATTCATAAAAATGGTTTCACCCCATTCAACCGTTTGATAATTGTTATCTCCTAATCTTAGTTGAAGAATTGGTTTCGAATATTTATGACATAAGTAAAATTGATTTCCAGGTTTTGCATGATCACTATGCGCGTGCGTTATTAAAGCCCGCTCAACGGGCTGCCAGGGATCAATATAGAAATTTCCTGCTTCGCAAAAAAGTCCTTTATCTGTAAGGGAAATTAGGTTGGCCATTTATTAAAATTACATTTTACATGTTGAAATTTCAGTGACTGTTTTCCAAAGAAGAGGTATAAAAAAACATACCAATATTTGAAATAAAGTGTGAAAACCAAAAAATATTTTCTGTGGATTTATATTACGTATATGTATTATAATATAGCAGACGAACAAATAATGCTGTTTTTTATTTTGATGAAATTAGAAAGTGAAATAGTCGATGTGGATGTTTTTTTCAAAAGTGGATGAAATAAGATGGTCTTTAAGAATGATTCGTGAGGACAACCACCACAGGGGAAGCTATTTATTGTCCAAAGCATAACTTACAGCCATCTTCTCACTTTATCTCTATACTCAGCATATTCTTTCCCAAATCTTCGTTCAAGATATTTCTCTTCATTTTTGATTATGTACTGTTGCACTAATAAAAGAAGAAAAGGAAACAGGATAATGTTCCACCAATTTCCAATGAGGCACGACAATCCTAAATAAACAATAGCCAGTCCCAGGTACATTGGATTTCGGGTAATATGATAGATACCATTCGTTTGAAGGGAAAATGCAGGTCTCACAGTTACCAATGTATTTTTACTTTGAAAAAATTGTTTTAAGCTTCTGATTAAAAAAAATAAAGCGAATGCAATCAATAAAATTCCCAGGATTTTGGTTCCGTGCCCGCGAAATAATATTGGATTGATTGGAAATTTTCTTTGAATAAACAGGGCAGCTAAAAAGAACACTACATAAAGCAGGGGAGGAGGAATGTAAACACCCGGGTTGTCTTTTTTATTTTCCATCATGGTTCTTATATTTTCGTGTACGTGACCTCTGTTAATTGATTCGGACTTCCCATATAAATTATATCCCAAACCATTGTGTGAGCATTTATGGATTTAATTGTTATGGAAGTCTTTTGATTTTTTACCAAAGGAATATTCATATCTAATACAGTGCCTGAAAGAGACCATGTATTACCATGTGGCGTTCCATTGGGATTGTCATTCGTAGAAATCGTGCTTACGTAAGTGTGATCGGGTTTGAATTCAAGAATTTCTTTATACCCGACTGAAGCCATGTGCTCATCGAACTGTCGTTTAACCTCATCTGACCCGGGAATTTGTTTACCGGTTATTGTGTCAATGGTAAACCGGTTGGTGTCTGTTCTCTTCCATTTGACTACAACAGATTGCGCATCGCAATTAGTAAAGCCTGCAAAACCAAAAATGGTGGAGGTGATAATTAGTAAAGCTTTTAATCGTAAAGCAGGAAAGCCTGATGATTTTGTTTTCATTGTTTTATTTATAAATGATTAGGGAATTAGCGAATCTTCGCGATTAATTTCTTCTGAAGTGTTTTTAAGGATAGTAGTTTTATAATAGCAGGATTAAAAAAAACTCTTTTTTGCATATATCTTTTTTAAATTGTTGCTATCATTGAGTTTCCCAATTATGAAACCACTTAGGAAAGGTAGTATTATTTAATTAAAAAAAATTAAATATGAACCCTGTGTTTCTCTGTGTTTCGGGCAACAACTTCTTACTTTGATAGATCATCTCTCAAGAAAACACATTTATAGTTTCCCGGTTCATCAAAATAAATGGCGAGGGATTATACTTTTACTGTTTTCGCTAATGACACATATTTATTGCCGTTGTGGGGGATGCCAATAGTAGCGGAAACAAAACATTGAACTATAATGAAAGAAGTAGCATTTATAATATACGCATCTTTGTATGGAGGAAATAATTATAACCGTTAAAGCAAAATGCTGTTTGAATGAGTGTTAAAGAGCATTATATATTTATTCATATTTTAAAACAATGACCAATGCATGGTTTACAACCTTTCCACCTGGCAATTCCTGTAAGGGAGCTCAAAGAAACCAGGAGATTCTATAATACCGTTCTTAATTGCGAAGAAGGCAGATCTTCCGATAAATGGGTTGACCTTAATTTTTATGGGCATCAATTAGTACTGCACATTGCAGAAATAAAAGAAGAAGTTCACAGTAACCCGGTTGATGGCCATGATGTACCTGTTCCCCACTTTGGTGTCGTACTTGCCATGGATGATTGGAACCATCTTGCGGAACGGCTAAAAATGCAAAAAGTGGAATTTGTCATTGAGCCTTATATCAGATTTAAAGGGGAGGTTGGTGAACAGGCAACCATGTTTTTTAAAGATCCATCCGGGAATGCGCTTGAGTTTAAAGCGTTTCAAAACCTGGATCAATTATTTGCTAAATGAGACGTTGAACTATAGGGATTATTTTTTTACTAATTGCGCTAACACATAAACTACCACCTTGCGCCAAAAATGGGTAAAGAATATGATGGCCAATTACCGGAAATGGTAGGTCAACCCTTCAGCCAGCCTGTAATGCTCATCCGGTCCTTATGTGTCATTAATACCTCGTGTTCCAGTTCATTACTTTTAAAGAATACGGCCTTCCCATTCAAAGGGGAAATATTTTGCAATCCTGCTTCATGATGAATACAAAGTTCCCCACCATCTCCGGCAATCCAATCTGTATTGAGGTACATGATCATGGAAAATTTACGGCTGTCATTATTTTGAAAGCGATCCATATGTTTTTTGTAAAAAGTACCCGGTTGATACAATGTATAATGAAACTCATAATTGTTGATTCCGGTATAGCAGTTTTCATTCAGGTATTTTACAAAAAGGTCCATCAGGTCAAAAAAACTGTTTTCATGGTCATCGTTATGCGCCCGGTCCAGCCAGTGAATACTGTCTCCCCTTACCAGGTTATTGTGATCTACTATTGCATTATTGCCTGTGCCGCCAAGTTGCATTTTATTTCGGGCAAAAAGGTTCGTGAGATTTTCTTTCAGATGGCCAGCCAATGACTCATTTAAAAAATGTTCAGCTATGCCTACTTTATCGTTGATAAAACTATCAATAAGTGTGTTGAAAATGGTTTCCAATTAATTAAATTAGATATTAGGTGAAAGATGTTTGGAGTGGATGAAGATGATTAAATAAGCTTAAAAATCCAGTGAAGAATAAAAGAAAGTATGTGAAGGTAGAGGTAAGTTCATTACCGGATAAAAATATTTTTCCTGAAATTATCTTCTGTGCTGATAGTATGAATTTATAGTTTTAGAAACATCTTGTAATTAGGATTTGAATGAGTTTCAGAAATTTTATAATTAAAATTGCCAATAATTTCAAATCCATTCTTCTTATAAAATTTAATGGCTCTTTCATTTTTTTGCCATACAAATAACCACATGCCTTTTTGATTATTTGCACTGGCAATCCTGCCTATTAAATTCAAATAAGCCATAGCGCAATTTTAAATCGTAAAACTCTTTTAGTATATAAATACGCTCGGGTTTTGCAATATCTTCCATTTTGCTATCTGCGTAGGGATAGTTGTAAATAATATTGGAAAATCCTGCCAGGCGATTTTAATAATAAACTAAAATAGTTGTTTTGGGAATTGGTTAATTCAGCG